>NZ_QPFS01000040.1:0-35630 GCF_010906995.1 Rhodopseudomonas sp. WA056
CCCGAGCTGGTGGTGGTAGTCGAAAGCCCGGTGTCCGAGCAGCGGATGCACGACATGTTCGAAGCCGTGAACCTCGTGCTGCGCCAGCATCCCGAAGTCGGCGCGTACAATCAGACGATCTGACGATCTCGGCTGCGAACCGGCGTTTTGATTTGGCGACCGATATCGACTACAGGGTGCGAACACCTGCAGCCTGAGCCGCCTGGAAGCGCTCTGGATTCAGCGGACGGAGACCGGCCCATTCGACGTCTTGGCGACATCTTGCGTTTCGCAACAGCCATCGCGGCGGGCTTCGCCCTTACCGGCTGCTCGTCGATTCTCGATGCGTTGCCGGATGGTGGCGACAAGGCGCCGAAAGCCACTGTGACGGCGGTCGATCTCAAGCGGGTCGGGGAAGAAACTAAGCTGCCGCAGCCCTGGGAGATCGCAGGGCCGATCGAGGCCGATCCGGTCACGGTGACGCCGTGGATCGTCTGCCTGCGCAGCAAGGCGCCGGACCAGACGCGGCAGACCTACGCGCTGTTCTACAAGGCCGGCAAGCTCGAAACTTATCGGTTCGCGGCGATCGTCGACCGCTGCGACGAGCAGAGTTTCAGAGCGTTCTAGATCGCGATCGAACCAGCGCTCGTCAAACCAGATCGGTCAAACCATGACTTGCAACCTTGTTTGGACGCGTCTGTTCGCCGGAGTCGGCACCAACTCGCTTGAAAACCTCCGGATCACGAAGCGCGGCGCTCCAGCGGATAATCCTCGCTGTCGTACAGCGTCCGGATGCCCTTATGGTCGAAGCGGGCCTCGTCGACCTGGAGATAGGCGCCGTTGAGGCAGTCCGCCGGCAGTTCCTCGATAGCATAGCGCACCGCATCCGCAGCCTTGCTGAAGCGGCGATAGGCGACACCGGTGCGGCGCTTCTTGCGGATCGCTGCGGGAAACAGTTCTGCGGACGTGTCGTAGCTGAACGCCATGGCGAAAATGGCCTCCTCAAGAATGCTGACAGTCACCGAAAGCCGATCTCGATCCGCTGCGGCGCCTGCAATTTCCGATTGCCTTGATATAGGCACGATCTGGAGTTTTGCGACCCGCCGCCGGCGCGATCGTGCTATCCGGATGATTCGCTTGGCTTTTTGTGGATACAGAACGTCGAAAGCGGGTGCCGACGCCCCCCGCTTTCGCTGGCAATCCTTTGCTTTCTATTTCGGCTGCAGCTTCAGCGCCGCCGAGTTAATGCAGTAACGCAGCCCGGTCGGTCCAGGTCCGTCGGGAAACACGTGGCCGAGATGGCCGCTGCAGCGCGAGCACAGCACCTCGGTGCGGATCATGCCGTGGCTGACGTCTCGTTCTTCGTCGATCGCCTCGGCCTGCGCCGGCGTCGTGAAGCTCGGCCAGCCGCAGCCGGAATCGAACTTGGCATCGGACTCGAACAGCGTCTGACCGCAGCCAGCGCAAATATAGGTGCCGGGCCGGGTCTCGTATTCATACTCGCCGGTGTACGGCCGCTCGGTCGCCTTCTCGCGCAGCACGGCGTACTGCATCGGCGTCAGTTCCTTGCGCCACTCGGCCTCACTCTTCTCGATCTTGCCGGGAGAGGTCTTGGTGTCGGACATCGTTCCTCCTGAAATCGTCGGGCCCCGCCTTCAGTTGGTGGCCTTGACGCTGCTTACCAGCGTCGGCTTGTCGAGATACTCCGTCGGAAACAGCTTCTTCAGGGCCTCGATCTTCGGCAGGTCGTTGTAGACAATATAGGGCTGATTGGGGTGCAGCGTCAGGTAGTCCTGGTGATAGGTCTCCGCCGCATAGAAGCCGTCCAGCGGACCGACCTTGGTGGCGATCGGCGAGCCGAACACTTTGGCGGCGTCGAGCTGCGCGATATAGGCCTCGGCGACCTTCTTCTGCTCGTCGCTGGTGGCGAAGATCGCCGACCGATACTGCGGCCCGACATCCGGTCCCTGGCGGTCGAGCTGAGTCGGATCGTGCGCGACCGAGAAGTAGATCTGCAGCAGTTTGCCGTAGGAGATACGCTTCGGGTCGTATTTGATCTCGACCGCCTCGGCGTGGCTGGTGGTCCCGGTCGACACCAGCGGATAGCTTGCAGTCGCCTTGCTGCCGCCCGCATAACCGGACAACGCGTTCACCACGCCGGCCGTATGCTGGAACACGCCCTGCACGCCCCAGAAACAACCGCCGGCGAATACAGCGGTCTGAATCCCGCCGGCCTCTTTGGCATCGAGCTGCGGCGGTGGAATCAGCACCGGCTCTTCGGCCGCCCGAGACGGTCCGAGCGTGGACCACGCCAGCGCCCCCACGACGGCGGCGCAGAGAGCAAGACGATCAAATGAAGTGCGCATGAGCTGTCCTCGCGAGGTTGAAGCCGAGGCCGTTGTCCTGGCTGTTGCGCTCAAGATACGGGGCTCGCGCCGGGCTGTTACGCAGGCGCAGACACGAGTTCGTGACTGTCACCTCTTGTCAGGAGCGAGTCCGCAACGTCGCGAGCGCAAGACAGCCCGGTATTTTTGCACCGCGCCGGGCCGCACGCCACCACCGCATGCCGATCGACGCGGCCCAATCCTGAACGACAAAGCCGGAAGGCCGTATTGCATTAAGGATAGCTGCTCTCCGGGCTGGATCACCCCTTCGTGAAGTGCCAAGATGCGCGTGGCCCGGTGGCGGAAGATTAACGCGGGAGCGGTGCAACGCTCCTTTTCCTGGTTCAAGTCCAGGCTGGGCCTCCAGATCTTGCCGAAATTGCCGGTTGACGGGCGACTCGAAGGCCTTTCGCCGCCCGGGAAACTGGTCTAAGACACCTCCCGCGCGCCTGGGACGGCCCGGCGCTTGAAGACCTGAGGGACGCGCGGCTGCGCGCCCTTTTTTTGTGCCCGCGATTTCCGCCCGCGTCAGCGAGATTTGATGCCCAAACGAACCGACATCTCCACCATCCTCATCATCGGGGCCGGTCCTATCGTGATCGGCCAGGCCTGCGAATTCGACTATTCCGGCACGCAGGCGGTCAAGGCGCTGAAGCAGGAGGGCTATCGGGTCGTCCTGGTCAACTCCAATCCGGCGACGATCATGACCGATCCGGAGCTGGCGGATGCGACCTATATCGAGCCGATCACCCCCGAGATCGTCGCCAAGATCATCGAAAAGGAGCGCTACGTCATCCCAGGCGGCTTCGCGCTGCTGCCGACGATGGGCGGCCAGACCGCGCTGAACTGCGCGCTGTCCTTGCGCAAGCTCGGGACGCTGGAAAAATTCGACGTCGAGATGATCGGCGCCACCGCCGACGCCATCGACAAGGCCGAGGACCGCGAGCGGTTCCGCGAGGCGATGACCAAGATCGGCCTGGAGACCCCGAACTCGCGCCAGGTCAAGAGCCTGCCCGATGCGCTGCGCGCGCTCGACGAGATCGGCTTCCCGGCGCTGATCCGGCCGTCGTTCACGATGGGCGGCACCGGCGGCGGCATCGCCTATACCAAGGCCGAATTCATCGAGATCGTCGAGCGCGGCATCGACGCCTCCCCAACCAACGAGGTGCTGATCGAAGAATCGATCCTCGGCTGGAAGGAGTATGAGATGGAGGTCGTGCGCGACAAGCACGACAACTGCATCATCATCTGCTCGATCGAGAACCTCGATCCGATGGGGGTGCACACCGGCGATTCGATCACCGTGGCGCCGGCGCTGACGCTGACCGATAAGGAATACCAGATCATGCGCGACGCCTCGCTGGCGGTGCTGCGCGAGATCGGCGTCGAGACCGGCGGTTCCAACGTGCAGTTCGCGGTCAATCCGGCCGACGGCCGGCTGGTCGTGATCGAAATGAACCCGCGGGTGTCGCGCTCCTCCGCGCTGGCGTCGAAGGCGACCGGCTTCCCGATCGCCAAGGTCGCCGCCAAGCTGGCTGTCGGCTACACGCTGGACGAAATCGCCAACGACATCACCGGCGGCGCCACGCCTGCTTCGTTCGAGCCGACGATCGACTACGTCGTCACCAAAATCCCGCGTTTCGCCTTCGAGAAATTCCCCGGCGCGTCACCCACGCTGACCACCGCGATGAAATCGGTCGGCGAGGTGATGGCGATCGGCCGCACCTTCCAGGAGAGCCTGCAAAAGGCGCTGCGCGGCCTCGAAAGCGGCCTCACCGGCCTGGACGAGATCGAGATCGAAGGTCTCGGCCGCGGCGACGACAAGAATGCGATCCGCGCAGCGCTCGGCACCCCGACGCCGAGCCGGCTGCTGCAGGTCGCGCAGGCGATGCGGCTCGGCTGGTCGGACGAGGAGATCTTCAACTCCTGCAAGATCGATCCATGGTTCCTGGCGCAGCTTCGCGGCATCGTCGACATGGAAGCCCGGGTCCGCGACGCTGGCCTGCCGGACCATGCCTTCGGCATGCGCACCCTGAAGGCGATGGGCTTCTCCGACGCCCGCCTCGCCGTTCTCGCCGACACCACCGAGGCGGAGGTCAAGGCCAAGCGCCGCGCGCTCGGCGTCCGCCCCGTCTTCAAGCGGATCGACACCTGCGCGGCCGAGTTCGCCTCGCCGACCGCCTATATGTATTCGACCTACGAGGCGCCGTTCGCCGGCCCCGCGTCGGACGAAAGCCGGCCGTCGGACAAGGAGAAGGTGATCATTCTCGGCGGCGGTCCCAACCGGATCGGCCAGGGCATCGAGTTCGACTATTGCTGCTGCCACGCGTGCTTTGCGCTGCACGACGCTGGCTATGAATCGATCATGGTCAACTGCAACCCGGAGACCGTGTCGACCGACTACGACACCGCGGACCGGCTGTACTTCGAGCCCCTGACCGCCGAGGACGTACTCGAGATCATCGACACCGAACGCTCCAACGGCACGCTGCGCGGCGTGATCGTGCAGTTCGGCGGTCAGACGCCGCTGAAGCTGGCGCGGGCGCTGGAAGCTGCCGACGTGCCGATCCTCGGCACTTCGCCGGACGCGATCGACCTCGCCGAGGACCGCGACCGCTTCAAACGCATCCTCGACAAGCTGCGGCTGAAGCAGCCGAAGAACGGCATCGCCTATTCGGTGGAGCAGGCGCGGCTGGTCGCGGCCGAGCTCGGCCTGCCGCTGGTGGTGCGTCCGTCCTATGTGCTCGGCGGCCGCGCGATGCAGATCATCCGCGAAGACAACCAGCTCAGCGACTACCTGCTCGGCACTCTGCCGGAGCTGGTGCCGGGCGACGTCAAAGCCCGCTATCCGAACGACAAGACCGGGCAGATCAACACCGTGCTCGGCACTAATCCGCTGCTGTTCGACCGCTATCTGTCGGACGCTACGGAAGTGGACGTGGATTGCCTGTCCGACGGCAAGGACACCTTCATCGTCGGCATCATGGAGCACATCGAAGAGGCCGGCATTCACTCCGGCGACTCGGCCTGCTCGTTGCCGCCGCATTCGCTCGATGCCAACACCATCGCCGAGCTGGAGCGACAGACTCGCGAACTGGCTCTCGGCCTCGATGTCGTCGGTTTGATGAACGTGCAATACGCCATCAAGGACGGCGAGATCTACGTGCTCGAAGTCAATCCGCGCGCCTCGCGCACGGTGCCGTTCGTCGCCAAGGTGATCGGCATGCCGGTCGCCAAGCTGGCGGCGCGAATCATGGCCGGCGAGAAGATCGCCGATCTGGGCCTGAAGAAGCGCAGCCTCGACCATGTCGGCGTCAAGGAATCGGTGTTCCCGTTCGCCCGCTTCCCCGGCATCGACACCGTGCTCGGCCCGGAGATGCGCTCGACCGGCGAGGTGATGGGCCTCGATCGGTCGTTCGAGATCGCCTTCGCCAAGAGCCAGCTCGGCGGCGGCACCCGTGTGCCGCGAAAGGGGACCGTGTTCGTGTCGGTCCGCGAGAACGACAAGGCGCGAATCCTCGACGCCGTGAAGCTCTTGCACTCGGTCGGCTTCAAGGTAATCGCCACCTCCGGCACCCAGCGCTATCTGTCGGACCACGGCGTGCCGGCGGAAAAGATCAATAAGGTGCTGGAAGGCCGTCCGCACATCGTCGACGCCATCATGAACGGCGAAGTGCAGTTGGTGTTCAACACCACCGAGGGCCCGCAGGCGCTGGCCGACAGCCGGTCGCTGCGGCGCGCTGCCCTCTTGCATAAAGTTCCCTATTACACCACTCTTTCGGGAGCGGTCGCCGCCGCAAAGGGCATCCGGGCCTATTTGGATGGGGATCTTGAGGTCCGGACCCTGCAGAGCTACTTTTCCGAAAGCTGATCGTCGTCCGGCCCTGCACGGCCGGCTATCGACTACAGGCCGCAAGGCCGGGAACCCGCCCGCATTGGAAATGTTCTCTCCGGCGTTTGCCGGAAAGCTCTAGGGCCGATTTGAACCGACTTCGGCGGCCGCAGAGGCGCGGCGCCGCCGTAAACAGCCGACGACGTTGCGGGCGAGCAGGGTTCGGCGATCCGCAGCGTATTCTTGAAGGATGAAGACACGATGGTCGAAAAGATACCGATGACTGCGAGCGGGTACGCCGCACTTTCGGACGAGTTGAAGCATCGCCAGTCGGTGGATCGTCCGCGCATCATCGAGCACATCGCCGAAGCGCGCTCCCATGGCGACCTCTCGGAAAACGCCGAGTACCACGCCGCCAAGGAAGAGCAGTCCCACAACGAAGGCCGGATCAACGAACTCGAGGACAAGCTGGCGCGCGCGGACATCATCGACGTCAGCAAGCTGTCTGGCGACACTGTCAAGTTCGGCGCGACCGTCACCCTGATCGACGAGGACACCGAGAAGAAGGCGGTGTGGCAGATCGTCGGTGAGGCCGAAGCCGACGCCAAGAAGGGCAAGATCTCGATCACCTCGCCGCTGGCGCGGGCGCTGATCGGCAAGAAAGCAGGCTCCTCGGTCGAGGTCGTCGCCCCCGGCGGCGCAAAGGCCTACGAGATCGAAAAGGTCGAGTGGCGCTGACAGGGCGCCTCGTCGAATGGAATGAAAAGCCGCGGGTCGCCGCGGCTTTTTGTTGCCTGGAGCATTTTCCGATTTTGATGGGATCGGCACCGGAGCTTGAGCTGTTTCGTCGACCTCGCGCGAACGCGCTCGTGGAACGGTTCTCACGGCGAATTCAGTCGCTGAATTTCCGCTCTTGCGGCAAAGTTCCGGAGGGTCGGCAACGTCTTTGCCCGGCCGCGACTGCCTGACCCTCGAGATAGGATCGTTCATGAATCAGTCGTTTGCGCGCTGGCAACCGCTCGCCTTGAGCCTGCTCCGCTTCATCACCGGCTTGCTGCTGTTTCAGTACGGCGTTGCCAAACTGTTCAAGTACCCCCCGGTGCCGATGTTCGCCAAGGTCGAGCTGTTCTCGCTGCACGGCGCGGCCGGCAGCCTGGAATTGATTCTCGGCGCGCTGCTGATGCTCGGCCTTTTCACCCGCCCGGTGGCGTTCATCCTGTCGGGCGAGATGGCGTTCGCTTATTTCCTCGGCCACGTCTTCAAGGGGGCGACACCGGTATGGCTCCCGCTGCTCAATGGAGGCACCCTGGCGATCGCACTGTGTTTTGCCTGTCTGTATCTGGCGACGGCGGGCGGCGGCCCGGTCAGCCTCGACCGCGTGCTGCGGCGCGATCGCTGATGCGGTGCGGCGACGTCAAGGCGTCGCCGCTTTCAGCTCCAGCGGCACTGCCGCGGCGTACTTCGAATTGCGCAGCACCAGCGAGGTGCGGACGTTGCGGACGTGCGGTGCCGCGGTCAAATGCGCGACGAAATTCTGGAAGGTCGCCATGTCGGGTGCGACGCATTTCAGGATGAAATCGACCTCACCCGATAGCATCCAGCACTCGCGAACCAACGGCTCGTTGCGGACGAATTCCTCGAATCCGCGCAGGTCGGCCTCGGCCTGGCTCGACAGGTGCACCGAGGCGAACACCGTCACGTCGAAACCGAGATGGGCCGGATCGAGCAGGCCGCGATAGCCGAGGATGTAGCCCTCCTCCTCCAGCGTCCGCACCCGCCGCAGACAGGGCGGCGGCGAGATGCCGACCCGTTTGGCCAGTTCGACATTGGTGATTCGGCCGTCGTCCTGGATTTCCTGCAGGATCTTGAGATCGATCTGGTCGAGGCTCTTGGTCACGCTGGCGCTATTCCCGCAAGGCGGATTCGGCTTACAAACAGCCTCTCTTAGCGCACCCCGCGGAATTTGGGTAATTTTATTTCGCGATGCTCACAACTCGTTTTCCAATCTTGGTGGGAAATCCTGCACGGAGGTATTGCAAATCTTGCATAGCTCACCAAATAACATAGACTTCTGTCTGATCTTCCGCCCATCGGCGATGCCCCAGCCAGGCCAATTCCTGCGTCGCGCCGCCCTCAGTTTCGGGGACTGATTCATGTCGAGTCCGGTTCAAGCCAAGGTCGTCATCATCGGATCAGGGCCGGCTGGCTACACCGCCGCGATCTACGCCTCCCGCGCGATGCTGGAGCCGATCCTGATCCAGGGCATGCAGCCCGGCGGCCAGCTCACCATCACCACCGATGTCGAGAATTACCCAGGCTTCGCCGATGTGATCCAAGGCCCGTGGCTGATGGAGCAGATGGAGAAGCAGGCGCTCCATGTCGGCACCCGAATCAAGACCGACCTGGTGGTCGAGCTCGACCTCAGCCAGCGGCCGTTCCGGCTGACCTGCGACAGCGGCGACGTCTATCTTGCCGACACGCTGATCCTCGCCACCGGCGCTCAGGCGCGCTGGCTCGGCATCCCGTCCGAGCAGACCTACAAGGGCTTCGGCGTCTCCGCCTGCGCCACCTGCGACGGCTTCTTCTATCGCGGCAAGGACGTCGTGGTGGTCGGCGGCGGTAACACTGCGGTCGAGGAAGCGCTGTTCCTGACCAACTTCGCCGCCAGCGTCACGGTCGTGCACCGGCGCGACCATTTCCGGGCCGAGCGAATCCTGCAGGACCGGCTGTTCAAGCATCCGAAGATCAACGTGATCTGGGACGTCGCGGTAGAGGAAATCTGCGGCGCCGAGAACCCGACCAAGGTCACCCACGTCCGGCTGAAGAACGTCAGAAGCGGTGCGACCAGCGAGATCAAGGCCGACGGCGTGTTCATCGCGATCGGCCACGCCCCGGCGACCGAACTGTTCAAGGACCAAGTCAAGCTGAAACCGTCGGGCTATGTCGAGGTGGCGGCGAATTCGACCGCAACCTCGGTGCCCGGCGTGTTCGCCGCCGGGGACGTCGCGGACGAGACCTACCGGCAGGCCGTCACCGCCGCCGGAATGGGCTGCATGGCGGCTCTCGAAGCCGAACGCTTCCTGGCGCTGCGCGCCGGCGACCGCCAGGCGGCGGAGTGAGTTTTTGATGGCGCGATACCGTGACGGGTTCACCGATATGGACTGGGACAAGCTTAAGGTCTTCCACGCCGCTGCCGAAGCGGGAAGTTTCACCCATGCCGGCGAGCAGCTCGGGCTGTCGCAGTCCGCGGTGTCGCGGCAGGTCAGCGCGCTGGAGCAGGAGCTCTCGGTCTCGCTGTTCCACCGGCATGCCCGCGGCCTGATCCTCACCGAACAGGGCGATCTGCTGTTCCGCACGGCGCACGACGTGTTCATGCAGTTGCAGGCCGCACGCGCCAAACTCACCGACAGCCGCGAGCGGCCGAGCGGCGACCTGAAGGTGACCACCACACCGGGCCTCGGCATTCACTGGCTGGTGCCGCGGCTCGGCGAATTCACCGCGCTGTATCCGGAAATCCGGATCTCGCTGATCGTCACCGACGAAGAGCTCGACCTGTCGATGCGCGAAGCCGATGTCGCGATCCGCACCCGCAAGCCGACCCAGCCCGACCTGATCCAGCGCAAGCTGTTCTCGATCGGCTTTCACGCCTACTGCTCGCCGGAATACATCAAGAATTTCGGCACGCCGCGAACGCTGGAAGAGCTCGACGATCATCGGCTGATCATGCTCAGCGACAGTCAGGTGCCGCCGCATCTTCAGAACCGGAGCTGGCTGATCGAGGCAGGCCGCAACGGCGTTGGTCCGCGCGAGCCTTACTTCAAGGTCAACAATATCCTCGGATTGGTGCGTGCCTGCCAGCAGGGCCTCGGCATCGCCGCGCTGCCGGACTATTTGATCGAGGACACCAACCGTCTGGTGCAGTTGTTCGGCGAAGAGGACTCGATCCAGCTCGATACCTACTTCGTTTATCCGGAGGAGCTGAAGACGGTGGCGCGCGTGCAGGTGTTCCGCGATTTCGTCGTCAACAAGGCGCAGCGCTGGCCGGGCTGATTTGCCGCTCCCGGTGGCTTCGCATGTCTGACATGCGAGGCCCCCGCTTGCTGCGCCGCCGGATCGCGGATCAAATCAGATCCATGCTGAGGGGCCGCGCTACAAACAGTCCCCCTCCTCCAGTAACGCGGCGGCTCAGTGATCCCTCTTGGAAGGTGATTGTGTCGGCCTATCAGGCCAAGACCTTTAGCCGGGCTCCGCGTGAGCCCGGTTTTTTTTCTGACCGAGGGGCGAGCAATCGACGCTCTGGAACCGATCGCCCCACATCCAATCAGAACGAAACGCGCGGCGAGACCGCGCGTGAGGTTGACGATCGGCGCACGCGTCGAAACGCGCGTCTGCTCTACGCCGCCTGCTTGTGCATGCCGGAGTTCCCGGCGCCTCGGATCGCCTTGACCGAGCGTTCGATCGCCGCCCACAGCCGGCTGATCTCGTAGGCCGCCCGACCTTCGGCGGCGTATTCGCGCGCGCCCTGCCCTTCACCGAGCGCCATCAGCAGATCGGCGCGATTGGTGATTTGCCCGCCCCACACCGGCGCGCGGAATTTGGCCAGCGCATCGCGCGCGATGGTGACGATGCGGCTCTCGACCTCGTCGCGCAGCGCCGGAGCGCCGTTGAGCACGACCGCATAGGGCTTGCGATGCGACCGGCAGGTCTGGATGGTGTCCTGCACCGCGTTGACGTCGAACACGCCGGGCCGCGCCGGGATGATCACCATGGTGGCGTTGCGGATCGCGTCGTCGACGACCGCAGACAGATTTGGCGGCGTGTCGACGAAAACCCACTCGACGCCATCACGCTTGGCGGCAGCGACGATGTCGCTTACCGACCGCGTCGCGGTGCGCAGTGGCGGCTCGTTAGTTCCGCGAAGCTTGTGCCACAACGTCAGCGAGCCTTGCGGATCGGCATCGATCAGCAGGCATGGACGCGATGATTTGTGAACCTGCGCTGCCAAGTGAGCGGTGAGCGTACTCTTGCCCGACCCGCCTTTACGCGAAGCAAAAACGATTACGTTCATCCGCTGGCCTCCCGATTGACCTTGCTGGCGAAGGTGAATCAGCTCGTTGATTCGTGGAAGATAAAATTGCAAGCAATCATCGTTGCTTCGCCAAATTACGCCAGCAACGTGTTTTTGAGGCACACGGCCTCCTCTGCGTGCGCTGCACCGTGGCCGCAAATTGAGTCGCCAAGACGGTTTTTGAGTCGCCCGACGAACGCGCCGATCGTTGATACGAAGGAACTATGCGGCGGGCTTGACCGAGGAGTCGGCTGCGGCGTCCGGGCGCGGGTCGAACGGCGTGAGATCGACGCCGCGGGCCCGCTGCCGCTCGAGCCATTTGCGCTCGATCCAGTTCAGGGTGCGCGCGGTCGGTTTCTCCAGCGCCGGCACATCCTGTGCGACCAGCACCATGCCGAGCGGCAGCATCCAAAGACCCAGCACGGGCAGGAAACTGAGGACACCGCCGCCGATCAGTGCGACGCCGAGCGGCAGCCTGACGTATCGCGACGACGGCTTGCGGAGCCAGCCGACAAAATGCGCCGGGCGCGGCGGGAGTTTGGACTCGAACCACGCCAGATGGCGTTCGAGCTCGGCGCGATGATCAGTGACGTTCACGAGATCCTCCTCAAGGCGCGAGATATGCGCGTCGATTTCGACACCAACGCGGCAAGCTGTCGCGCGGATCCACGAAACCCGAGAGGAGACAAAGATTAACGCTGCGCCCGCTGCTGCGGCTTGCGGTGGGACTGCGGCTTGGACCGCGCCGCTTTGCCGGCGCGCATCGCCACCGGCGTCGCTCCGAAATGAGCACGACATCCCGCGGTGAGCTGGGCCTTGTTCCGAATCATGCAGACGGTGATCCGGTCGACATCGGGAACGAACGCGCCGCAAAGGCGCATCGCGTCGCCAGTACAGGCCTGCTGCTGCTCGGCAGTATAGGCGAGTGCACCGGTCGCCACCAGCGACACACCAAGACTGACCGCTACGAAAACCGCATGACGGCGACCGCCTGAGATCGAATGGATCGAGATCATGGAAGCCCCTCTATGCTGGCGTTTCCCCGCTGCCGCCCGATTCTTGCTCTTTTGCGTCGACCGAGTGTGAGGGAGCCGCGATGGATTCGCAAGCAGCAGGCGAACCGCAACAAGAAGAACGAAATGGGAAGGTCCGTGACCGCACTGATCTCGCTTCCGGCCCGCAGTACGACTGGCCTGCCGGCCAGCGCTGGCGGGCGGAAACGGCTCCGAAGAGGGAATTATTCAAGGGGTGGTACAGTTGGGTGGGCTCGAACCACCGACCTCCTGTTCCACAGACAGGCGCTCTAACCAACTGAGCTACAACTGCATCCGGCGCGGCCGAGGTGGCCTGCGAACGGGCGGAAACTAGGTGCAACGCCGCGCTTTGGCAAGGCCGTGATCGACCGCAAGACCAATGTCGGGGGTGCTGTCGACAACAACCTGCCGACGACAAAGCCCGGGCACACGGCCCGGGCCCTGAAAACATTGAAAACCTTGCTGAATCAGGCGGCCGGCTTGAAGATCTTAGACGCGTTGGCCTTGATCGGCTCGACCGTGTCGGCGGCGACCTTCTGGGTCAGCTCGGTCAGTTCCTTGGTCTGCGCGGTCAACGTCTCGATCTGGCTCTTGGCGTGGGAGGTCCACAATTCCATCATGTCCGGCAGGGTCTTGGCGCCCATCAGGCTGTGCGCGAAATCGAAGCTGGCGCTGGTGTTGGTCTTCACGAAGTCGAACAGCTTGGCGGAATAATCGGTCGCGCCCTTGCTGGCGGTGGTGAACACCGCCTCGATCGTGCCGTTCTGGGTCTCGGCGACATCCTTCAGCTTGGCATAGCTCTCACGGGCCTGCGACACGCCCTTTTCGGCGAAGGCGCGGACCTGTTCGGGGAGCTGGAACGGCATCACGGTGGAAAACGGATCGCTCGAGTCGGCCATAAGGGCATCCTTCGCTGGTGGGGATATCGAAGTGACCCGCGCGAGCGGCCTGCGCAGACTTCAGGCTGGACGCCGAGCCAAGGGGACAACCTGGGTCATCCAATTGCCACAAGATATCACAAAAATTGTGCAATGCAACATAAAATTGCATTGCACTGCCACATTCTGCATCTGCCGCAGCACTGAAGTTAAGCTGGCGCCCCGGCTGAAATTCGCGAGATTATGGTGAAGGGCCCGGATCAGACCTTCGGCTTGGCGACGTCTTGCGCCGCTTTGGTGACGACCTGACCGAATTCGCTGGCCTGTTCGGCGAACGCCTTCATCTGCGCCTGGACATATTCGGTGTGCAGCCGCATCACCTCGCCGAGATCCTTGGCGTGGACGAGCTGCTGGGCGTAGTCCAGCACAGCGTGAACGTTGCGCTCGGCAAAACCGACGGCGCGGCCGGTGATCTCCTTGGCGTTGGCCCGGGCGGCGGCGCCGCGATCCTCGATGGTGGCGGCGGTCTGCTGGGCGCTGGTCAGCATGTGCTCGAACGCCTTGCGGGCCTGATCGAACCCGGCCTCTGCCATCGAGCGCATTTCCTGGGGAATCTCGAACCGGTCACGCTGCTCCTGATCCATCGTCAGCTCCTTCCGCCTGTTACGCCGATGCCCGACTGCAACCGCTGCCGGCATCCGGGACCTTAGCGACCAATCGCATCGCCGGTGTGACCGGCGGATGTCGACTAGCGCATCGTGACCGATCGTCCTGGTTTTGCAACCTTCCAACGCCGTCGAGGCTTTCGAGGTCCCGGGGCAGCGGCCGAATTAAGGTTATTCGCGCTTAAGACGGGATAGGCCGGTCTCGATCGTGGACCTAACGACGGCCGCTGGCGATAATGAATTGTTAAGGTTCACAGGCCCCGCACCCTATCCGGCCACAGGCGCACCGCAGCCGAACCGCGGCGTTACGAGTAGCGATGAGCAACTGGGACTTTCAATTGCGAGGGGTCGACGATCCCCGGCTCGCGGTGCACGCGACCCGGACGCTGCCGGCGTGGCTGTGGTCGATCAACGGCAGCCGGGTACTGTGGGCGAACCCGGTCGCGGCCCGGCTGTTCGGCGCCGCCAATGCCTCGGAGCTCGCCGGCCGCAGTTTCCGGCCGGCCGATCCGCACCGCCGTCAGGTCGCCCAGCTCGCCGTCAAGCTCCCGCCGAACGGCGCCACCCGGCTGGAGCGGCTGCGCGGCTTCGGCGCCCCGCTCGGCGCCCTGGTGACCTGCGCCTGCACCCGACTCGGCTTCGCCGACGGCAGCGCCGGCGTCCTGGTCGCGGCGACCGAATCGATCGGCCGTCCGATGCCGCTGATCGACCGGCTGCGCGGCCTGGTCGAGGGGGTCGAAACCCCGATAGCTGCGTTCGCCAGCGATGGCCTGTTCGTCGGCTCCAGCGCCGCCGCGCGAACCCTGCTCGGCTTCCGCAACCTGGGCGAGGCGGGACTCGACCAGGCCCGCGCCGACGCGCTGCGGCTCGGCCGGGCCGAGACCCCGATCGGGCTCGGCCATCTGGTGTTGCAACGGGTGGGCAGCGGTGCAGATGTCGGACTGATCGCGCTGCTGGCGCCGGGCACGGCGACCGAGCCTGCTCCGCAACCAAAAGGCAAGTCTCCAGAGCCGCAGCATCAGACTGATTCAGATCCACAGCAGGTGACCGAACACCCGGCTGCCGCTGAGACGCCGGTCGAGCCGACCACCCAGTCCGAGCCGACTGTCGAAGCTCCGCAGGCAACCGAAGAAGCTTCACGACCGACGGTGGTTGTGCCGGAAGCAAAAGACGAGTCCAGCGAATCGCAGCCGTCCATGGAATCGGAGATCATTCCAGCGCCCGCAACGGATCAGCAGCCGGCCAAAACCGAGGCGGCATCGGCTGAGCCCGACTACGAGACGTTCGCGATCCTCAGCGAAGCGCCTGCCGAATTCACGCTGCTTGGCGACGTCGCACCCGCTGTCGAAGTGAGGCCCGCCCCGCCCGAACCGCAGGTGGACGAGGTCGACACGAACGCACCGCAATCGCAGCCGGCTGATCCTGTCGAAGAGCCCGCCGCCGAGGTAGTTCCGACCGATGAGCCTGTCGCGCCCGGTCCGATCGGTGAGCCCTCACCTTACATCGAGGCCGTTGCCGACGAGCCGGCATCACCGCAGGCGGCCGAGAACGAACACCGGCCGGCCGCCGAACAATCCGCAGCACCCGAGCCGGCGGTTGCTGAGCCGTCGGCAACTGAAGCTCCACCAGCCGCCGACCCGACGCCAGAACCGCCCGCGCCGCGGCGGCATCCGCTGCGGTTCGTCTGGCAGATCGACCGTGACGGCCGGCTGGCGATCGCGTCGGATGAATTCCTCCGCCTGATCGGGCCGCATACCGCCGCCAATCTCGGCGAGCGCTGGAGCGAGGCCGCCGTCCGACTCGGACTTGATCCCGACCACCGCGTCACCGCAGCGCTCGCGACCCGTCACACCTGGAGCGGCATCACCTTGCAATGGCCGGCCGACGGCACCGCGCTGCGGCTGCCGATCGAAATGTCCGGCCTGCCCGTGCAGGATCAGGGCGGCGCTTTCGCCGGCTATCGCGGCTTCGGCGTCTGCCGCGATCTCGCCGCGCTCGATCAGCTCGCTGCACTGCGCCGGCATGCTCCCCACGAACCGTCGCCACGGCCGCAGCCGCTGTCGGCCGATCGCACTTCGCACGACGACGCGTCAGATCAGGCCCCTGCTCTGGACCCGCTCCTGAACCCTTTGGACACGCCCGTGGATACCCCGAAAAACGTCCTGCCGTTCCGGCCCGCCAACGACACGCGCGCGCCGTCGCTGACCCCGGGCGAGAACAGCGCCTTCCACGAACTGGCGCAGCAATTGGCAGCCCGGCTCGCAAGCGAGACGCCGCCGACTTCCGAAGCGCCGTCCATCGTCGACGACGAGACCCCGCTTGAGCCAGAGATGGCGCCGAGCCAAGTACCCGACGCCCCGAGCGCCGACCGGGTTGCGCCGACGCCTTCACCGGCAAGCGGCGCCGGCGCGCGCGATCGCCTGCTGCTCGATCTGATGCCGGTCGGCGTGCTGATCTACCGGCTCGACCGGCTGCTCTATGCCAACCCCGCATTCCTGGCACGGATGGGCTTTGCGAGCGTCGCCGCGCTGGAAGACGCCGGCGGCCTCGATGCGCTGTATGTCGACTCCGGCGTCGGCGATTCCAGCAGCAGTTCGGAGACCGGCACGCCGATTACCATCACCGCCGCACAAGGCGGTGACGCGGCGCCGACAGAAGCGCGGCTGTTCACGATCGCCTGGGACGGCGATCAGGCGCTGGCGCTGATCTGCTCGGCCGCCACCGCACCGATTGCGGTTCACGAACTGCCGTTCGCGCCGACGACTGCGATCGAGGATGCGCCCTCGGCAGTCGGCGCCGCGAATGCCGAGGAGCTCGGCGCGATTCTCGACACCACCGCCGAAGGCGTGCTGATGTTCGACGAGGCCGGCCAGATCAGCGCCGCCAACCGCAGTGCGGAAGCGCTGTTCGGCTACGACGGTGACGCGCTGGCGCAGCACAATCTGATCGAGCTGTTCGCGCCGGAAAGCCGCGCCGCCGTACTCGATTACTTGGACAGCATCAAGAGCGGCCGCGCCCAGAGCGTGCTCGACCACGGCCTCGAAGCGCTCGGCCAGGTGCGCGAAGGCGGGCTGTTTCCGCTCAGCATGACGATCGGCCGGACCCGCGCCGACGGGCCGAATTTCTTCGCCGTGTTCCGCGACCTGTCGCAGGTGCAGCGTACCGAAACCGAACTGAGCCAGGCCAAGCGGCTCGCCGAACGGGCCGCCGGCGCCAAGGCAGACGTGCTGGCGCGGCTCAGCCACGAGATCCGCGCCCCGCTCAACGCCATCATCGGCTTTGCCGAAGTGATGATCGAGGAGCGGTTCGGCCCGCTCGGCAACGAGCGTTACGTCGACTACATGAAAGACATCCGCGCTTCGGGCGAACGCGTCATCGGCATCGTCGACGACCTGCTCGACCTGTCGCGGATCGAGACCGGCAAGCTCGACCTCGCCTTCGCCAGCGTCAATCTCAACGAGCTGGTCGAACAGAGCGTCGCAGTGATGCAGCCGCGGGCCAACCGCGAACGCATCATCATCCGTACCTCGCTGGCGCATCTGCTGCCGGCGGTCGTGGCCGATGCCCAGGCGCTGCGCCAGATCATCATGAACCTGATCGGTACCTCGATTCATCTGGCCAATGCCGGCGGCCAGGTGATCGTCTCGACCGCGCTCAGCGACGTCGGCGAGGTGATGCTCCGCATCCGCGACACCGGCAGCCGCCTCAACGACGACGAACTCGCAGCCGCGCTGCAACCGTTC
This sequence comes from Rhodopseudomonas sp. WA056, assembly GCF_010906995.1. Classification (NCBI taxonomy): domain Bacteria; kingdom Pseudomonadati; phylum Pseudomonadota; class Alphaproteobacteria; order Hyphomicrobiales; family Nitrobacteraceae; genus Rhodopseudomonas; species Rhodopseudomonas sp. WA056. Next base: position 17,584 of record NZ_QPFS01000040.1, read on the forward strand.
CGCACCCCGGCGCCGAGTGACCGCACCGAAGCGGCCGGCGTCAGCCTGTCGCTGACCAAGGCGCTGGTCGAAGCCAACCGCGCCACCTTCCACATCAAAAGCGCGCCGCAATCCGGCACGCTGATCGAAGTGGTGTTCGCCCACGCGCCGGCGACGGTGTGAGCGGATCGGACGTCGCGCGCGAAGCACGCGCTCCGGGCATGAGCATGCATTGCCCGCAAGTGATTGCGTGAGTGACCGGCTCTGGGGCCCTCCCGGCGACCAACAGGCCGAGGGAGGCGGAGCGCCGAAAGGCGCGACCGTGGTATCAGTGGCCGCGACCGTCCTCGCCGGATCGCCGGAGAGAACCGTCGCGGAACGCGTTTCGACGCGGGATGCGGCACTAGGAATATTGTCCCCTGGACACCCCCCCTTGTCAAGCGCCTCCCGCGAGACCAAATTACAGGATGCGGTAGACAAATGCTATTTCTCTACCAATCGGAGATCGCATGCATCTCAACATCAAGAACGACGAAGCTCATCAGTTAGCGACAGAGCTGGCCCGCATGACCGGGGAGAGCCTCACTGCGGCGGTGACCAATGCGCTACGCGAACAGCTCGCACGCGAGCATCGTCGCCGGCAAACCGACCAGATCGCGCAACGACTGCTGAAGATCGGGGGCCGTTACGCCGCGTTGCCTGACACCGGGCGAACTCCAGACGAGATTCTCGGCTACGATGAGAATGGATTGCCCACGTGATCGTCATCGACACGTCGGCGATCATTGCGATCTTTCGCGAGGAGCAGGAGGCAGCCCAGTTCGCGCGGCTGATCGCCTCCGACGATCAACCGGTCCTATCCTCGGGCAATTTGCTGGAGATTGCGATCGTTCTCCGTGGACTAAAGGACGTTCAGCCTGCCAAAGCCGAACGATGGCTTGATGACTTTATCGCGGCGGCCGGCATCCGGATCGAGCCCGTGACCACCGAGCAGACCGGATACGCGCGTTCGGCGCATTTGCGGTTCGGGAAAGGGACCGGCCACAAAGCAGCTCTCAACTACGGAGATTGCTTCGCCTACGCGCTGGCCAAAGCTCTGAATGCCCCCTTGCTGTGCAAGGGCAACGACTTTCCGCTGACCGATATTCCGCTTGTCGCGTAGATCTCTCCCTGGGCTTCCCCCTTGCCCCCCGCCGGCAATCGCGATTTAGCTGCGCGGACCGAACCCTGGCGCGAGAGCCTCGATGGCGACGATCGACACTTCCCTGGTTGCGAAACTGCCGCTGTTTGCGGGGCTGAGCCCGGCGGAGCTCGACGCCGTGCTGCTCGAGGCGCGGTCGATCCGGGTTCCCAAGAACGGCCATGTGTTCGAGCAGGGCGAGGACGCCCATTCGTTCTTCGTGCTGCTGCACGGCCACGTCCGCGCCAGCAAGGTGACGCCGGCCGGCGAGCAGATCGTGGTGCGCTACGTCGCGCCCGGGGAGACGCTGGGCGTCGCGATGGCGATCGGGCTCAACCGCTATCCGGCGACTGCCACCGCAGTCGACGATTCGATCGTGCTGGCCTGGCCGACCGCGGCCTGGCCGCGGCTGGTCGAGCAGTATCCGGCGCTCGCCACCAACACGCTGCGCACCGTCGGCGGCCGGCTGCAGGAGACGCATTCCCGGGTGGTGGAGATGTCGACCCAGCAGGTCGAACAGCGGGTCGCGCATGCGCTGCTGCGGCTCGCCAAGCAGAGCGGCCGCAAGGTCGAGAACGGGGTGCAGATCGATTTCCCGATCAGCCGTCAGGATATCGCGCAGATGACCGGCACCACGCTGCACACCGTCAGCCGGCTGCTGTCGGGCTGGGAGCAGAAGGGCCTGATCGAAAGCGGCCGGCAGAAGATCGTCCTGCGCGAGCCGCATCAGCTCGTGGTGCTGGCCGATCAGGCGCCCGACGGCAAGACCTCCTGAGACTTCGCCACAGCCTCGCGCAGCGCCGCCAGGAACGACACCTCGGCAATGCCGTGCTCATGACAGGAATCCTCGATCGTGTGAAACGTCGCGATCGGGCAACCGACGCAGGCGAGCTTGAAATCCAGGAACACCCGGATCGTCGCCGGCCACCGGCGCATCACGTCTTCGACTACGAGGGTGCGGTCAATCGACATTGTCGTCTCCGTTGACCCGCTATGCTGAGGCCCGGGGCGGCGGCGTTCTTTGTCGCGCGACAACGTTTCGGAGGTTCCCACACCTCGTAGTTGTCGCATCCGACGAATGACGGATGCGGGTGCCCCCGTAGTTGAAAGGTATTCATCTCCGAGCTTGTGCTGGGACAAACAGCAGCGGCACGGCAGGAGCATGGTTGCGCCAGCCGACTATCAATCAGCCGCAAGGACGATGACCATGATGACCCGTCGAGACACTCTGTTGGGCGCCGCCGCGACCGCTCTGCTGCTCAGCGCCGTGCCGAACGTGGCGTTCGCCGCCGAGGACGAAATCTCTAAACTGCCGCGCCAGAAGATCGAGCTGGTGGCGCCGCCGTTCGTGCACGCGCATCAGCAGGCCACCAAGGACGGCCCGAAGGTCGTCGAGTTCAAGCTGGTTGTCCAGGAAAAGGAAGTGGTGATCGACGAGGACGGCACCAAATTCCAGGCGATGACATTCAACGGCTCGATGCCCGGACCGTTGATGGTGGTGCACGAGGGCGACTACGTCGAGCTGACGCTGGTCAATCCCGCCACCAACACCATGCCACACAATATCGACTTCCACGCCTCGACCGGCGCGCTCGGCGGCGGCGCGCTGACCTTGATCAATCCGGGCGAACAGGTGGTGCTGCGGTTCAAGGCCGACCGCGCCGGCACCTTCGTGTATCACTGCGCGCCGGGCGGCAACATGATCCCGTGGCACGTCGTTTCCGGCATGAACGGCGCCATGATGGTGCTGCCGCGCGACGGCCTGAAGGATCGGAACGGCAAGCCGCTGCACTACGACCGCATCTATTACATCGGCGAGCAGGACATGTACGTACCGAAGGACGAGCACGGCAAATACAAATCCTTCGCCTCACCGGCCGAGTCCTATGTCGACACGGTCGAGGTGATGCGCAAGCTGATCCCGACCCACGTGGTATTCAACGGCAAGGTGGGCGCGCTGACCGGCAAGGACGCGATGACCGCCAAGGTCGGCGAGACCGTGTTGATCGTGCATTCGCAGGCCAACCGCGACACCCGCCCGCACATCATCGGCGGCCACGGCGATTATGTCTGGGAGACCGGCAAGTTCGCCAATCCGCCGGAGACCAATCTGGAAACCTGGTTCATCCGCGGCGGCTCGGCCGGAGCTGCGCTGTACACCTTCAAGCAGCCGGGCGTGTACGCCTACGTCAACCACAACCTGATCGAAGCGGTCGAACTCGGCGCCACCGCGCACTTCAAGGTCGACGGCAAGTGGAACGACGACCTGATGAAGCAGGTCAGCGCTCCCGGCCCGATCCCGGGCGGCCCGACCAACTAAGACTCCTCGCTTCCGCGGCTCATGTTTGTGAGCCCAGTTCTTCTCCGCCATTGCGAGGAGCGAAGCGACGAAGCAATCCAGCCCAGCGCTCGGAGCTGGATTGCTTCGCTCTGCTCGCCATGACGGCTGAGAGCTTCCAAGAATGAGCAAAAACCCCAGCCCCATCGAACTGCCATGCTGCTCGCCTTCAAAGCCAAGATTGCTCTCGCCGCGCTCGCGGGCTTCATCACGCCGCTTGCAGTGACACCGTTGGTGCTCGGCCATGGCGACCAGAACCTGGATGTCCGGCAGGCGGTGGTCGACGTCGCGCCGGGCGTGATGCGCTACCGGCTTGCGGGCGAATTCACCCGCGACGGCCGCCAGATCGAAGCGCCGCATGTCGACCTGCGGTTCGACCGGCCGCTGTCGATCATGCTGCATCAGGTCAGCGCGGCCGACCACCCACCCGGTGCCCGCCGGCACCGCGATCCGCGCCGATCGGCCCGCCGTGCAGGTGTCGTGGCAGGATGCGACGAGCTATGCCGATTGGCTGTCGCGCAAGACCGGCGCCCACTACCGGCTGCCGACCGATGCCGAGTGGGCGTTTGCGGCCGGCAGCCGGTTCAGGGACGACGGGCTGGCGGCGGAGACCGAAGATCCTGCGGTGCGCTGGATCGCGCGCTACGAGCGCGAATCCGATCGCGGCGATCTGTCGACCAGCCTGCGCAGCTTCGGCGGCTTCGGCGCCAACGAACGCGGCCTGCTCGATCTGGCCGGTAACGTCTGGGAATGGACCACGACCTGCTTCGACCGCACCGCGATCGACGCCGATGGCCGGGCGCAGGCCCGGACCGCCAATTGCGGGGTGCGGGTCGCCGAAGGCCGGCACCGCGCCTACGTGTCCGATTTCATCCGCGACGCCAAGGCCGGCGGCTGCTCGGCCGGGCTACCGCCGATCCACCTCGGTTTCCGCCTTGTGCGCGAACCGGATGCGCCGCTGGCATGGCTGCGCGAACAGTTGGGCCGTGCCATGGCGTCGGTGGGCATCTGAGCGCGGCCCAAGGCCGCGCACCACATTGACACGAATCAAACGGACCGGAGGCACGAGCTTCTAGCCTTGCGCATCGCGTGTCGCGCCCCGCAGGCGCCTCGACACGCGCTCCTGACTGGCCGCCCCGGCCGCTGCGCGGAGTTGCGCGATCTTGAATGCTCCCGATCTCACCCGCCCGCCGCTGACCATCCGGCGGATCAGCCTCGACACCGGCCGCGAGAATGTCGCGGTGATCTCCCGCCGCTCCCATGCGTTGCGTCCCGACGTGTTCCGCGGCTTCAGCCGCGTCGAGCTGCGGATCGGCGACAAAGTGCTGCTGGCGACGCTGATGATCACCGACGACGATGCGCTGATCGGTCCCGACGAACTCGGCCTGTCCGAGCCGGCGTTCCGCCGCTTCAGCGAGCCGGTCGGCAGCGCGGTGTCGGTGACGCCGGCGCGCTCACCGGCCAGCCTCGACGCGGTCCGCGCCAAGATCCAGGGCCACACCCTGTCGGCCACGGAGATCACCGCGATCGTCGATGATCTGGCGCACTTCCGCTACTCCGACATGGAAATCGCCGCGTTCCTGATCAGCGCCGCACGGTTCACCTCGACCGACGAATTGCTGGCGCTGGTCGGCGCGATGGCCTCGGTCGGCACCAAGCTGGTATGGGACACCCCGATCGTCGTCGACAAGCACTGCATCGGCGGCATTCCCGGCAACCGCACCACCATGGTGGTGGTGCCGATCGTCGCTGCGCACGGGCTGATGATTCCCAAGACCTCGTCGCGCGCCATCACCTCCCCGGCCGGCACCGCCGACACCATGGAGCTGCTGGCGCGGGTCGATCTCGACGTCGAGCAGATGAAACAAGTGGTGCACGCCTGCGGCGGCTGCCTGGTGTGGGGCGGCCACGTCAACCTGTCGCCCGCCGACGACATCCTGATCTCGGTCGAACGTCCGCTGAGTCTCGATACGCCCGAGCAGATGGTCGCCTCGATCATGTCGAAGAAGCTCGCCGCCGGCTCGACCCGGCTGCTGATCGACTTCCCGGTCGGCCCGTCGGCGAAGGTGGCGAACGCCAACGAGGCGATGCGGCTGCGCAAGCTGTTCGAATTCGTCGGCGATCATTTCGGCATCGGCGTCGAGGTGGTCACCACCGACGGTCGCCAGCCGATCGGCCGCGGCATCGGGCCGGTGCTGGAAGCCCGCGACGTGATGGCGGTTCTGGGCAACGAGCCGGACGCGCCCGCGGACTTGCGCGAGAAGTCGCTGCGGCTCGCGGCGCATCTTTTGGAGTATGATCCGAAGTTGCGCGGAGGCGCCGGCTATGCCCGCGCCAAAGAGCTGCTCGACAGCGGCGCTGCGCTGAAGAAGATGCAGCAGATCATCGACGCGCAGGGGCCGTCGCCCTGCCGTGTCGACCTCGGCGCGCACGCCGCCGACGTGCTGGCTTCCGCCGATGGCGTGGTCAACGGGATCGACTGCCTGCGCATCAACCGCCTCGCCCGCACCGCCGGCGCCCCGGTGGCCAAGGGTGCCGGAATCGACCTGTTCAAGAAGATCGGCGACCGCGTCGAAAAAGGCGAGCCACTGTACCGGGTGTATGCGTCCGACAGCGCCGAATTCGATCTGGCGCTGGCCGCGGCGCAGGCGGAGTCCGGCTTCTCGATCAATCATCACACCCCGGCAGACGTGGACCTGGTGTCGTGAGCGTCGCGCTGCGCTATCTGGACTCGGCGGCGGACGATGCCATTCGGCTCGCGGCGCGGCTCGGCGTGCCGGCGCATCTGATAACGCAGCACCGCTTTCCGGACGGCGAGATCGCCGTCAATGTCGGCCCCACAGCCGCGACCACGATCCTCTATCTGCCGCTCGATCAGCCCAACGATAAGCTGGTGACCATCCTGTTCGCCGCCGAAGCGCTGCGCCGCGAAGGCTGCACCCGGCTGGTGCTGCTGGCGCCGTATCTCTGCTACATGCGCCAGGACGTCGCGTTCCGCCCCGGCGACGCGATCAGCCAGAAGGCGATGGGCCGACTGCTGGCGAGCCTGGTCGACCGCGTCATCACCGTCGACCCGCATCTGCATCGCACGCCGCGGCTCAGCGACGTCTTCCCGGGGATCGCAGCCGATGAATTGTCGGCGATGCCGGCGATCGCCGCGGCGCTGCGCGGCACGCTCGATCCTGACACCGTGGTGGTCGGACCGGACTCCGAGTCGCAACAATGGGTTGATGCGCTCGCCGAACTGATCGGCACCCGATCGGCAGTGGCGCAGAAAATCCGCCATGGCGACCGATCGGTCGAAATCGCGTTCACTGATGCGAGCGCGGTGGCGGGCCGGCCGGCGCTGCTGGTCGACGACATCGTCTCGTCCGGCGGCACGCTGATCGCCTGCACGCGCGCGCTGCTCGGCGCCGGCGCAACGTCGGTCGACGCGGTGATCACCCACGCGCTGTTTCCACCGGCAATGCTGCGCGACTTCGCTTCCGCCGGAATCCGCAGCATCCGCTCCACCCACACCGTCCCGCACCCGACAAATGCGATTACGCTCGACGAACTATTCGTCGACGCCCTGCACACCGAGATCGGCAGGACGATCAAGGAGACCCGCGCATGAGCGTCACCATCAGGTTCTGCGGCGCCGCGCGCACCGTCACCGGCTCCTGCTATCTGTTCGAGACCAAGGGCAAGCGCTTCCTGGTCGATTGCGGCCTGTTCCAGGGCCAGAAGACGCTGAAGGAACTGAACTACGGCGCGTTTCCGTTCCGCCCGTCCGATATCGACGCGGTGCTGCTGACGCATGCCCATATCGATCACTGCGGCCTGCTGCCGAAGCTGGTGCGCGAGGGATTCAAAGGGCGGATCCTGGCGACCCGCGGCACCATTGATCTGTGCTCCTACATGCTGCCCGACGCGGGCAGCATCCAGGAGTCCGAAGTGATGATGCTGAACCGCCGCAACGCCGCGCGGGGGCGACCGGAGGTCAGCCCGATCTACACCCAGGCCGACGCAATCGCGACGCTGTCGTCGTTCTATCCGGTCGATTACCAGAGCTGGATCACCGTTGTTCCGGGCGTGCGCGCGCGGTTCTGGAACGCCGGCCACTTGCTCGGCTCGGCCTCGATCGAAATCGAGATCGACGGCGAGGGTCGCTCGTCGTCGGCGCTGCGGCTGCTCGCCTCCGGCGACATCGGCCCCGACGGCAAGCTGCTGCAACCCGACCCGGAAGCGCCGGCGCATTTCGACTACGTGCTCTGCGAGTCGACCTATGGCGACCGGACGCGCGAGCCGACTTCACCGCAACTCCGGCACGAACGGCTCGCCGCCGAAGTCAACGCCGCCGCCGCGGCGCGCGGCGCGCTGGTGATTCCGGCGTTCGCGGTCGAGCGCACCCAGGAGCTGATCGTCGACCTGATCGACCTGATGGAGAAGGGCAGCATCCCGAGCGCACCAGTGTTCCTGGATTCGCCGCTGGCAATCCGCGCCACCGAAGTATTCCGCCGCCACGCCGCCGATCTCGACGAAGACGTCGATGTCGAGCGGCTGCTCGCCTCGCCGCATCTGCGCTTCACCGAGACGGTGGAAGAGAGCAAATCGATCGCCAAGCTGAACGGCTTCCACATTATCATCGCCGCCAGCGGGATGTGCGATGCCGGCCGCATCCGCCATCATCTCAAGCGCTGGCTGTGCCGCTCGACCGGCACCGTGCTGCTGGTCGGTTATCAGGCCAACGGCACGCTCGGCCGCTTCCTCGAGGAAGGCGCCAAGGCGGTTCGGATCATGGGCGAGGAAGTCCGCGTCAAAGCCAAGATCCGCCGCATCGACGATTACTCCGGACATGCCGATGCCGGCGAACTGATACGCTGGATCACCGAGCGCCGGCCGATCGACCGCGGGCTGTTTCTCAGCCACGGCGAAGAAACAGCGATCGCAGCGCTGGCTGAGCGACTCGGCAGTGGCGTACTGCCGGCAGCGAAGATCATTCAGCCGCTGCTCGACGACGTCTACGAACTCGCCGCACCGGTACCGACCGTGCTCGACGGCAAACATCGCCGGCGGCTCGAGCCGGAGTCGGTCGTCAGGCTCGACTGGCACAACGAGATGTCAAAGCTGCTGCTCGATATCAACGCCAGCGTCGAAGCCGCCGCCGACGAACGCGCGCGCAGCGTGATCATTCGGCGCCTGCGCCGTGCGCTCGACGAGAACGGCAACGGCGCACATGCGGCGCGGCGATAGCCACGCCATCGCGGATCCCGGTGCCATGGTTTGAATACCATTTGTGCAAGGTTTGATTCACACTCGGCATTGGAACACCGCTACGCCTGCGAAATACGCGATTCGATTGCAGCTATTCGAATTGCAATCCCCTATGGGCTGTGTGCTAGATTATCTCGCAGATGCACAATCCGGGGGATGCTCGTGAGTGCGAACTATCATGTCGCCGAAGGCGACCAGAATGCGCTCGGTCAGTATCTGGTCGCCCGAACCGCCAGTTGCAGCGCCGACAGACGTCCGCATCTGCAGATCGCCTGCATTCATTGCGGCACCGAATACGTCGCCGCCGAGATCAATTTCCACAACTGCAAGTGTCCGGCCTGCCAGGGCGGCAACGGCCATCATCTGATCTGACCCGTTGGCGGGAGCCCTACGCGGTCTTCCAGCCGGGGCTCGTAGCAGCCCGAGAGCTCTATTTGGAATCGCTCTAATCGCGACATTGAGCCGCTGCACCGCCCCCTTGGGCTGGGCTACTGACAGGCGTTCTCGATTTTCGTCAGGAGCCTGCCGTATGAGCCGTTTGCGCGCCGCTGCCCTCGCATTTGCCGCCATTGTCGTGCCGTTTGCCGCCGGAGCCGCCGAGCAGGTGAATGTCTACACCTATCGGGAAACCAAACTGGTGCAGCCGCTGTTCGACGCCTTCACCAAGGACACCGGGATCGCCGTCAATGTGATCTCGGCCAGTTCCGGCCTGGAGCAGCGGATCAAGGCCGAGGGCGCCGAGAGCCCGGCCGACGTGCTGCTGACGGTCGACATCGGCCGAATCGACGATGCGGTCGCGGCCGGCATCAGCCAGCCGATCAATTCGGCGGTGATCGACGAGATCGTACCGGCCCAGTTCCGCGATCCCAACGGCCACTGGGCCGGGATCTCGATGCGGGCCCGGGTGATCTACGCCTCGAAGGACCGCGTCAAGCAGGAAACGATCACCTACGAGGAACTGGCCGATCCGAAGTGGAAGGGCAAGATCTGCATCCGCTCCGGCCAGCACATCTACAACAACGCGCTGTTCGCCGCCTATGTGGCCAAGCACGGCGAGGCCAAGGCCGAGGAATGGCTCCGCGGCCTGAAGGCCAATCTGGCGCAGAAGCCGTCGGGCGGCGACCGCGAGACCGCGCGCGACGTCGCTGCCGGCAAATGCGACCTCGGCATCGGCAATACCTACTACTGGGCATTGATGCAGAAGGACCCCGACAAGAAGGCCTGGGCCGACGCCACCCGCGTCGTGCTGCCGACGTTCGAAGGCGGCGGCACCCACGTCAACCTGTCCGGCGTGCTGCTGACCAAGAACGCGCCGAACAAGGCCAATGCGGTGAAACTGATCGAATGGCTCGCCGGCGAGAAGGCGCAGCAGATCTACGCTGACGCCAACTACGAGTACCCGATCCGCCCGGGCGTCGCGCTGAACCCGGTGATCGCCGGCTACGGCAAGCTGAAGCCCGATCCGCTGCCGATCGCCCAGATCGCCGCTAACCGCAAGGCGGCCGCAACGCTGGTCGACAAGGTCGGGTTCGACAACTGAACGCCATCACACCTCCACCGCAGGCAGACTTCCCTCATCCTGAGGAGCCCGGCGAAGCCCAGAGGGCGAAGCCGGGCGTCTCGAAGGATGAAGCCAAAGATCACGTCCTCATGGTTCGAGACGGCGCTACGCGCCTCCTCACCATGAGGACGGCGCCCAGTGCGTCCGATACCGAACTCGTCGTCCTCGCCGTCGCGCTCCTCACCGCCCTTCTCGTCGCCGCGCCCGTAATCAGCCTGGTGCTGATCGCACTGCAGCCTGCGGGCGAGGTGTGGTCGCATCTGATCGCCTACGTGCTGCCGCGCGCCGTCGGCGACACCGCGCTCTTGATCGCCGGCGTCGGCACCCTGACGCTGCTGATCGGGACCGGCACCGCCTGGCTGGTGTCGTCGCACGATTTTCCCGGCCGCGCGGCGCTGATCTGGCTGCTGCCGCTGCCGCTTTCGGTGCCGACCTATCTGTCGGCCTACGTCTATGTCGATCTGTTCGAACCGCTCGGCTTGGTGCATCGCGCGCTGTCGGCGCTGATGCCCCCGGCCGAGGCGGTGCAGTGGCTGCCGCAGATGCGTTCGCTCCCCGGCGCGATGCTGCTGCTGGCGCTGGTGCTGTATCCTTACGTGTATCTGTCGGCCCGCGCGGTGTTTCAGGCCCAGGGCACCGACGCGATCGAGGCCGCGCGAACGCTCGGCGCCGGCCGCTTCACCATCCTGTGCCGGGTGGTACTGCCGATGGCACGGCCTGCGCTTGCAGTCGGCGTCGCGCTCGCCGCGCTGGAGACGCTGAACGACATCGGCGCCTCGGAATATCTCGGCGTCCGCACCCTCACCGTCTCGGTGTTCACCACCTGGCTGAATCGCGGCAGCCTCGCCGGCGCCGCGCAGCTCTCGCTGGTGCTGCTCGGCTTCGCCGCGCTGTTGATCGCGATCGAGCGGATCGGCCGACGCAACGCCAGCGTCGAACTGTCGGCCGAAAGCCCGCGGCTGCGGTCGCGCACCCGGCTGGACGACGCGAAAGGCGGCCTCGCCACCGCGGCCTGCCTGTTGCCGCCGCTGTTCGGCTTCGTGCTGCCCGCCGGCTTTTTGCTCGGCGAGAGCGTGCGCCGCAGCCTGTCGATCGGGATCGACCCTGCGCTGTGGCGCGACGCCCTGCACACGGTGACGCTGGCCGCTCTGGCAACCGTGATCGCGCTGGCGCTCGGGCTGATCGTGGTGCTGGCCGCGCGCTGGCGGGAGGAGCGAGCGACCCGCGCGACCGTCACAGTCACCCAGCTCGGTTACGCCCTTCCGGGCCTGGTGCTGGCGCTCGGGCTGCTGACGCCGGTGCTGGTGATCGACGGCACCGTCGCCAATATGTTCCGCGCCTTCGGTTACCCGTCGCCCGGCCTGATCCTGATGAGCACCGGGGGCGCCGTGGTGGCCGCCTATGTGATCCGCTTTCTCGCGGTGCCGACCGGGCTGCTCAAGGCCGGATTCGATCGGATTCCGCGCGACTATGACGACTCCGCCCGCGCCGCCGGTGCCGGCCGTCTGATCACGCTGTGGAAGATCGACCTGCCGCTGCTGCGCCCGGCGCTGGTCGGCGCTGCGATCCTGGTGTTCGTCGACTGTCTGAAAGAGCTGCCGGCGACGCTGCTGCTGCGGCCGCTGAACGTCGAGACGCTGTCGACCTCGATCTACCAATACGCCAGCCGCGGCAGCTTCGAGGATGGCGCGCTGGCGGCCCTGATCATCGTCGCCGCCAGCATTCCGCCCGTGATCTGGCTGACGCGGTTCTCCGACCTGCCGGAATGAACCCTATCGGAAAGAGCGGAGCGCCACGCTGCCGCCGTCATCCCGTGGATCATGGCTCGGGAACCCCTGTGCTGCGGCGATCCGCAGCACCGGCTGGCCCTGCCCCGTCCGCGACCGTATAATTCGCCCGATGAAGCAAGCTCGGATCTGTTCTGCCGCCGCCCGATGCGGCCTCGTTCTCGCCTTGTCGCTCGGCGCTACCGCGTCGGCGTCGGCGCAGGTGGCACCGATCCGCTACTGGATCCCCGGTGGGCCGTTCGGCTTCGGCGGCGGCACCACCGAGAGCTGGCGCGCACTGAGCTGGGGCGACGTCCCTGGGTTCACCACCGAGACCGACGAGAACGGCGAACCGCGCAGTGGCTTCGTTGCCCGCAGCTACAGTGCCCCGGTCGGGCCGTTGACCGGCAGCTTCGGCTGGAACAGCCCGGGCGGCGCCGGCGCATTCGGCAATTTCGGCTCGCTCGCCGCAGAGGGCTCGCAATACGGTTACCGCTTCAAGGGCGTCGGCGACTTGCCAGTGACGCTGTTCGGCAGCGTCGACAGTCTGAAGTACAAGCCGGACGTGTTCACGGCGCTGACCTCGCCGGGCTTCGCCAGCAGCAACACCGCCGCCACCAGCGTCAACGCCGGGATCGAGATCAAGCCGACCTCCAATGTCAGCCTGTCGTTCTCGGCCGGCTACACCCAGTACAACGGCACCACCGACAGCGACATCCGCTCCAACCTGCTGCCCGGCGAATCGCCGATGTTCTCAGGCGGCCGGCGCTAGGAAATCCAGCACTGCGCGGTTGATCGCATCCGCCTCGGTCACGGTGACGCCGTGGCCGCCTTCCGGCATCAGCACGAATTCAGCAGATGGCAGGCCGGCGGCGAGATGCTGCGAGCACGTCCACGGTACCAGCGTGTCGTCCTTGCTCGCCAGCACCAGCGTCGAATGATGAATCTCGTCGAGCCGGGCCGCGACATCGAAAGCCAGCAAAGCCGCGATCCGCCGCTCGATATTGTCGGCACCCTGGAAGTGGCGAACCCCATGAGCTTCCTCTTCCGCCACCCGCGCGGCGTTCGCGACCATCCAGGCCGGAGGATAAAGAAAGATCGGCTGCGCCCGAACATAGGCTTCGACGCCGACACCGCGCAGCAGGTCTCGGCGCACGTCGAAGCAGCGCTTGGTGTGCGGATTGGGCGCGGCCCAGGCGTTGACCAGCACGAGCCGATCAAGCATCTGCGGCGCGCGCAGAGCGAGTTCGAGCCCGACCAGCCCGCCGAGCGCGTGGCCCATGAAGTGACAGCGTTCGATCTGCTGCGCCTGCAACAGCGCGATCACTTCATCGGCCATGTCGCCGATGCTGTAGCCGTCGGGCAGTGTCGCCGGATTGCGCCCGGTGCCGCGATGATCGTACAACACGACGCGATACTGCTGCGCCAGCGCTTCGATCTGTGGCAGCCAGAAAGCGCCAGCGCCGCCGAGCCCGGCCGACAGCACGATGGTCGGGGCGTCCGGCTCGGGGCGCCCGACGATCTCCGCGGCCAGCATCGAACCTTGCTGCCCGGTCATGCCGCGAGATCGATGCCGAGTTCGGACCAGATCGTCTCGTACAGCGCAGTGAATTCCGGCAGCTTGCGGATCTTCAGCGGATGGCGCTGCTCCGGCGCGATGTGCACTGGATGGATCGATTTCACCCGGCCCGGGCGGCTGGTGATGACGACGATGCGGTCCGCCATGGTGATCGCCTCGCCGACATCGTGGGTGACCAGGACGACACTGCATTGCCGCTCGCGGATAATGCGCAACACGTCGCTCTGCAGCACCAGCCGGGTCTGGCTGTCGAGCGCCGAGAACGGCTCGTCGAGCAGGATCACGTCCGGACTGAAGGCAAGCGTGCGCATGAACGCTACGCGCTGGCGCATCCCGCCAGACAGCTCCGACGGATAGCTGTGCTCGAAACCCTTGAGGCCGTAATTTTCGATCAGCTCGTGGGCGATCGCCTCGGCCTTCTTGCGCGGCATGTTGCGGACCTGCAGCCCGACGATCACGTTGTCGATCACGGTACGCCAGGGCAGCAGCAGGTCCTTCTGCAGCATGTAGCCGACATGGCCGGTGGCGCTGTGGACCGGCTCGCCGTTGACCTCGACCCGGCCGCCGGTCGGTTCCAGCAGCCCGGCGATGATGTTGAACAGGGTGGTCTTGCCGCAGCCGGACGGGCCGACGATGGCGACGATCTCGCCACGATGGACCTGAAATCCGATATTGGCGATCGCGGTCACCGGCGCCGCATTGGCGACGTCGAAGGTCATGCCGACGTTCTCGGCGTTGAGCACGATGTGGGCGTCAGACATGGGCGTAGGTTCCGATCGGATGAGCGGCCAGGAAGTCGAGCGTGAGGTTGTTGAAGGCAACCGGCTCGACGCGGGAGAAGGCGTGGCCGCCGCGCGGCAGCTGGACGAGCTCGGCGCCCGCGATGCGCGCGGCAATAAGTTCCGACGAATACGGCGGCGTCAGGATGTCGTCCTGCGCGACAAGTACCATCGTGGGGCAGCGGATCTTGTCCAGATAGCGCAGCCCGTCGAACGCCATGATGCCGGCAGCGCGCGCATCCATGATGCTGCGCGACGGCGTCGCGGCCACGGCAACCGCGATCTCGCGGTCCAGCTCGGCCCGATGGTCGCGCACGTAGTAGGGCGGATACAGGAAAAGCGGCGTAGCGCGATGATACTCCGCTTCGCCCATGCCGCTCAGGATGCGCCGGCGCAGACTGAGGCAACTCTCCATTTGCGCGTCGAGCTCGGCCCAGGTCGCGTACAGCACCAAGCTGGCGATCCGCTCCGGCGCCTTGGCGCCGAGCACGATCCCCATCGCGCCGCCGGTCGAATGGCCGACCAGATGTGCCTTGTCGATATCCAGGCGATCCATCAGCCGCAGCAAGTCGTCAGCGAGCAGCTCGACCGAATATTCCATCTCGGAGCGGGTGCTGCCACCGGTGCCGCGATGATCGTGCAGCACCACCTGATGACGCGCCGCGAAGGCGTCCACATTGGGCCCCCAGTAACCGGCGGATCCGCCGAGGCCGGCGACCAGCAGCACCGGCTCACCGGAGCCGACGACCTCGTAGCGTAGTGCAATGTCCGACAATTGAGCGATCGGCATCTTCAGAACCTCAGCGCCACTTCATCCGGTGCTCGACCCAGCCGACGAGGCCGTCGAGCAGCAGCGCCAGCAGCATCAATGCGAGAATGCCGCCCCACACCGCGTTGAGATTGTACAACGTACCGGCGTAGTAGATCTGATAGCCGAGCCCCTGATCGGCCGAGATGTATTCGCCGACCACCGCGCCGATCATCGCGAAGCCGATGTTGAGTCGAAACGCGGAGGCGATCCACGGCAGCGATCCGGGCGCGATCACGATACGAAACATCTGAAACCGGCTGGCGCCGAGCGCCTTGAGCATCTTCAGATAGTCGCCATCGATTTCCTGCGTGCCGGCATAGCTGGTGATCATCGCAACGATGAAAGTGATGATGGCGGCGACCGCGATCTTGGATTCGATGCCGACGCCGAACCACACCACGATCAGCGGCGCCAGCGCGATCTTCGGCAGGCCGTTGAGTGCGATCAAGAGTGGCCGTAGCACGGCGGCCGCGGTCGGTGACAGCCACAACAGCAGGCCGGCGGCGGAGCCGGCGATGCTGCCGATCAGGAATCCGAGAATCGATTCCTTGGCAGTGACCCAGGTGTCGTTGAGCAGTGAGCCGGTGGTGAGCCCCTTGGCCAGCTCTCGCCAGATGCCGGTCGGTTGGCCGTAGAGATAGACCTTGATCCACTCGGCGCGGATCGCGATCTCCCACAGCAACAGGAAGCCACCGATCAGCAGCAATTGCAGAAAGAAGATCCTGCCCCGCGCAAGCCACGGCGCGGAGATCGAGCGTTGCGAGGCTTTGGCCGGCTTCCGATCGGCTGTCTGCTCGGGCATGCGACCCATGATCTCCGCATTGGCCATGGTCAGGTTCCGACGTAAGCGGTGGTGGCGATCTCGACCAGGAATTCCGGGCGCACCAACGGGCTCTGGATGCAGTAACGCGCTGGCGGAGTCTCCGGGAAGTACTCCTTGTAGACGGCATTCATCGCCGCGTAGTCGGCGAGGTCCTTCAGGAAGATCTGGTTGAACACAACGTCCTTCAGCGTGCCGCCGCCGGCCTCGACCACCGACTTGATCGACTCCAGCACGAACCGGGTCTGCGCGGTGGCGTCGCCGGCACCGACGGCCTCGCCGTTGGGACCGATCGCCAGCGTACCGGAAACATAGATGAATCCGCCGGCCTTGGTACCGGGGCTATAGGGCGCGAGCGGCGGCGGCGAGCCCGGCGGAATGATGACTTCGAACGGCATGGACACTCCTTGGTTGTCGAAGGCGAAATTCAGGCGGCGATGCTGGAAGCGAGCGCCTGGGCGACGTCGTCGACGGTCGAGCTCCAGCCGAAGAAGCTCTCGACATTGTAGATCGTCGCCTGCTGGCAGAACTCCGGCCCGGCCTGGTAGCAGGCGTCGCGCACCAGAACTGGGAAGTATTCCCTGAAGAACGCGTCGCGGATGGTCGACTCGACGCACACATTGGTGGCGACGCCGCACACCAGCACCGTGTCGATCCTTCGGCTGCGCAACAGGCTGTCGAGTGCGGTGCCGGCGAAGCCGCTGTAGCGCGGCTTCGGCACCAACAGATCGTCGGGCTGCGGCTTCAGCTCCTGGACCAGCTCGTAGTCCCAGCCGCCGCGGGTCAGCAGCTTGCCGGCCAGTTCGGGCCGGCTGCGCATCAGCTTCAGCGAATTGCCCTTACGCTGATTGACCGAATTCGGACCGCCGGCCTCCTTCAGCGCCGGATCCCAGCCGTTCTGCAGCCACACCACCTGGATGCCGGAGCCGCGGGCGATCGATATCAACCTGGCGATGGCGGGAATGACCTTCTGGGTCGGCGTCAGGTCGACGCCGAGATGCGAGAAGTAACCACCCGGCGAACAGTAACCGTTCTGCATGTCGACGACGATCAGCGCAGTGGCGGCGGCGTCGAAATCGACGGATTCGGGACGGGCGGACAATTGCTTGGACATGATGCTCTCGATTTTCAGCCGGCCTTGCCGACCTTGGCGGTCGCCTTTTCGGCGAAGCTGTTGTCGACCATTTCTTCGTAGGGCAGGGCGGACTTGATCGAGCCGCCGGCGAGTTCGAACGCCATGTCGGCGTCCCACTCGGCCTTGGAAATGGTCGGGTTCTTCGGAATGGCGGCCGAGTTGCCGAGCAGATTGTCGGCCGCGGAGCGGATCACCGACTCGCCGACCTGCGGGAATTCGGCGACCGAGGCTTTGACGAACAGCTCGCGATCGGTCTGTAGCGCCGCCTGGGCCTCGGCCAGCGCGTCGCAGAACGCCTGCACCATCGCCGGGTCCTTCTCGATCACGCTCTTCTGCGTCATCGCGGTGGTCCAGGACAGCGGACCGATGATGTCGGCGAAGGCGAACACCGGCTCGAGGCCGAACTTCTCCTTGGCGATCGAGACGTCCCATTCGAACATCGTGGCGAACTCGGCGCGGCCGTCGAGCACGGCCTGAGCCTGCGCGCCCTGCGGTAGCTGCAGGAATTTGACGCCGCTCGGCTCCGGATCGAAGCCGCCGCGGTCCTTCATGGCGAAGGTCGGAGTCTGGATGGTCGAGGACGGGAAGCGCAGCGTGGCGATGGTCTTGCCCTTGAAGTCGGCGATGCTGCCGACCTTGGTGCCGGGCTTGGCGACCGCCCACATCGCGACGCCGCCGACCACCTTGGCGATGTTGCTGACCTTGGCGCCCTCGTTGACCGCGTTGACGGACATGCCCGCGCCGGTGACCGCGAAGCTGGCATTGCCCGACAGCACCACCGGCAGCGCCAGCGCGATGCCGCCCGCCGAGCTGACGGCGACGTCGAGCCCGTGCTTGTTGAAG
>NZ_QPFS01000041.1:0-35166 GCF_010906995.1 Rhodopseudomonas sp. WA056
GCCGTAGCCCGCATGAAGCGAAGCGGAATGCGGAGCTCTATGATCCGCCCGCCCCGGCTTGCGCCTCGCGCAACCGGGCTCCGCTGGCTGACAATGGGCACCGTGAATGCTAGGATTTACGAGGAGATCACCGATGTCAGACCTGCTCGCACGCATCACGATTGATCCGAATGTGCTCCACGGCCGCCCCTGCATTCGCGGCATGCGGATCAGCGTCTCCGACGTATTGGCGCAGCTCTCGTCGGGAGCGTCGCGCGAAGATGTCCTGCACGACTATCCGTATCTGGAAGACGCGGATATCGACGCGGTGCTGGCCTTTGCAGCAAAGCAGGCGGATCACCCCATCATCGCGGCGGAATGAGCCCGCGCTTCATGATCGATGCCCAACTTCCGCCGGCGTTGGCGGAGGCGTTCAGGCGTGCCGGTTTCGACGCCGTTCACGTGGCAGATATCGGCTTACTTTCCGCGACCGATCATCAGATTTGGCGAGCGGCAATTGCCAAGTCGGCGGCCCTGGTGACCAAAGACCGGGACTTTCTGATGCTACGTGCTGCTACCGACAGTGGGCCCACGGTGGTCTGGATTAGATCGGGGAATGCAAGCAATCGCGAGCTGCTTGACTTGATTACTGGCGCGCTGCCGGCGATCCTCGCCGCGATCGCACGGGAAGAAGCGGTGATCGAGGTGTCGGCTCGTCGCTGATCAGGTCGAGATCGGCTTGAGTTCGAAAATGCGGCCATACTTTGCCGCCTCGGCGAGGTCGCCGCGTCGCAGTGCCAACCGCACCGCCTCGAGCTTGCGCACGTCGTCCGGCGAAAGGTAAGGCGCCCACGCGCCTTCCTCGCCGCGCGCGACAGCGACTTCGGCTGCATAACGGCCTTCATGGATGAGTTCGAGCCTTATTCGGGTCATCACGATCATCCTCGTGAAGAGCTACTTCAATTTGAGCGCGACCTGTAGCTCGCAGGAACGAAGCGATATGGAGGAGAGGGGTAGCCCGCGTGTCGCTCCGCTCACCCGGGCGACGCTTGCTGCGTACTAGTTTCGTCGGACGTATCCTTGCACTTAAGGATCAGATCGATTTCGTTTTTGCAGTCTCTGCGCATAAAACATGAGACTGGATCGTCTCGCCCAACGGGAAAATAGTTCAATTCCGCGGTAGCCGCATCGATCGCTTCTGTACGGAAATACACAGGCTGAAGAGAGTCTGACTCACAGTCCATGATCAAAGTGCCGAGGTGCTCTACCGTGGGAACATCTAGGATATGGCCATGAATGATTGTGCCAACCCCAAGCTTCTCAATGTGTCTAACAAAAAATGGAAGCCATCGATCCGTCTCGAAGCGTCCTGGCTTCACTCGAAGTCTTGGTCTGCCCGATCTCGAATATACCGAGTACTTTTTCAATTTATCGGTGCATGCATGCTTGGGCCAAGGAGGGCCAAGTTTATCAAAGAAGGTGCCGCCCCCATGTCGTCCGCGTATAAAATAGACCGGCGCGTGGCATTCCGGGCATTGTGAGGTCGGTCCCTTTAAGGCTCTGCGTGCGATCCTTGGGACCCAGCCATGCCAATCGGGCGGGCGAGAGCGCCGTTGTCCGCCTCTGAAGTCGCATTGACAATTTGTGGGATGGTTAAACCCGTTGCAGGCCATAAGCCCCTCGTCAAATCACTCCGCCGCCTCGTCCGTCTTCCGCTTCGCCGCCTTCGTCGGCCCCTTCTTCTCCAGCACCGGCTTCAAAAACTTCCCGGTGTAGCTCCTCGGCGCTTTGACGATGTCCTCCGGCGGGCCCCAGGCGACGATTTCGCCGCCGCCGTCGCCGCCTTCGGGGCCGAGGTCGATGACCCAGTCGGCGGTCTTGATGACTTCGAGATTGTGCTCGATCACCACCACGGTGTTGCCCTGCGCCACCAGCTCGTGCAGCACTTCGAGCAGCTTGGCGACGTCGTGAAAGTGTAGTCCGGTCGTGGGTTCGTCGAGGATGTAGAGCGTGCGGCCGGTGGCGCGCTTGGAGAGCTCCTTGGCGAGCTTGACGCGCTGGGCTTCGCCGCCGGACAGCGTGGTGGCCTGCTGGCCGACATGGATGTAATCGAGGCCGACGCGCTGCAGCGTCTTGAAGGTCTCGCGGACGCGCGGCACCGCCTTGAAGAACTCGGCGGCTTCCTCGACCGTCATGTCGAGCACGTCGGCGATCGACTTGCCCTTGAACAGTACGTCGAGGGTTTCGCGGTTGTAGCGCTTGCCCTTGCAGACGTCGCAGGTGACGTAGACGTCGGGCAAAAAGTGCATCTCGATCTTGATGACGCCGTCGCCCTGGCAGGCCTCGCAGCGGCCGCCCTTGACGTTGAACGAGAACCGGCCCGGCTCGTAGCCGCGTGCCTTGGACTCCGGCAGGCCGGCGAACCACTCGCGGATCGGCGTGAACGCGCCGGTGTAGGTCGCGGGGTTACTGCGCGGGGTGCGGCCGATCGGCGACTGGTCGATGTCGATGATCTTGTCGATGTGCTCGAGGCCCTCGATCCGGTCATGCGGCGCCGGCGGTTCGCTGGCGTTGTTCAGCTTGCGCGCGATCGCCTTGTAGAAGGTGTCGATCAACAGCGTCGACTTGCCGCCGCCGGAGACACCGGTGACGCAGGTGAACAGGCCGAGCGGAATCTCGGCGGTGACGTTCTTCAGATTGTTGCCGCGGGCGCCCACCAGCTTGAGGGTGCGGCGATGGTTCGGCGGCCGGCGCTCGGGCACCGGCACCGACAATTCGCCGGTCAGATACTTGCCGGTCAGCGACTTCGGATTGCGCATGATCTCGGCGGGCGAGCCTTGCGCGATAATGTGGCCGCCATGGACGCCGGCGCCGGGGCCGATGTCGAGCACATGGTCGGCGAGCAGAATGGCGTCCTCGTCGTGCTCGACCACGATCACGGTGTTGCCGAGATCGCGCAGCCGCTTCAGGGTGTCGAGCAGCCGGGCGTTGTCGCGCTGGTGCAGGCCGATCGACGGCTCGTCGAGCACGTAGAGCACGCCGGTGAGGCCGCTGCCGATCTGCGAGGCGAGGCGGATGCGCTGACTTTCGCCGCCGCTCAATGTGCCGGATGAGCGCGACAGCGTCAGATAGTTGAGGCCGACGTCGAGCAGGAAGCTGAGCCGGTCGCGGATCTCCTTCAGGATACGGACGGCGATCTCGTTCTGTTGGGTGTTGAGCAGCTTCGGCACCGAGGCGAACCAGTCGCCGGCGGCCTTGACCGACAATTCAGAGACTTCGCCGATATGCTTGCCGCCGATCTTGACGCACAGCGCCTCCGGCTTGAGGCGATGGCCGTGGCAGGCGTCGCACGGTACGTCGGAGAAGTACTTGCCGAGCTCCTCGCGCGCCCACTCGCTCTCGGTCTCGCGGAAGCGGCGCTCGATATTGGTGACGACGCCCTCGAACGGCTTCTTGGTGTCGTAGGAGCGCACGCCGTCTTCGTAGGAGAACTTGATCTCGTCGTCGCCGGAGCCGTGCAGCAGGACGTTCTGCACCTTCTTCGGCAAGTCCTTCCACTTGGTGTCGAGCGTGAACTTGTAGTGCTTGGCCAGTGCGGTCAGCGTCTGCAGGTAGTACGGCGACGACGACTTCGCCCACGGCGCGATCGCGCCCTTGCGCAAGCTCAGTTCCTTGTCGGGCACCACGAGATCGGCGTCGATGTGCTGCTCGATGCCGAGGCCGCCGCATTCCGGGCAGGCGCCGTAGGGATTGTTGAACGAGAACAGCCGGGGCTCGATCTCCGGAATGGTGAAGCCGGAGACCGGGCAGGCGAACTTCTCCGAGAACAGGATGCGCTCGGGGCCGGACTTGTCGTGGATTTTGGCGACTTTCTTGCCCGCGGCTTCACCCTTCGAGACGGCGCTTTGCGCCTCCTCAGGGTGAGGAGCTCCCTTCTTGGGCTTGCCGCGTTTGCCGTCCTCATCCTGAGGAGCGCCCGCAGGGCGCGTCTCGAAGGATGGCGGCGGGGGCGGCGCATCCGCGAACTCGATCACCGCCAGCCCCTCGGCCAGCTTCAGCGCGGTCTCGAAGCTTTCGGCGAGGCGTTGGCCGATATCGGGGCGAACGACGATGCGGTCGACCACGACGTCGATGTCGTGCGGGAACTTCTTGTCGAGTGTCGGCGCCTCGGCGAGCTCGTGGAACGCGCCGTCGATCTTGACGCGCTGGAAGCCCTTCTTCAGCCAGTCGGCGAGCTCCTTGCGGTACTCGCCCTTGCGGCCGCGGACCACCGGCGCCAGCAGATACAGGCGGGTGCCTTCGGGTAGCGCCAGTACCCGATCGACCATCTGCGACACGGTCTGGCTTTCGATCGGCAGGCCGGTGGCGGGCGAGTAGGGCACGCCGACGCGCGCCCACAGCAGGCGCATGTAGTCGTAGATCTCGGTGACGGTGCCGACCGTCGAGCGCGGATTCTTCGAGGTGGTCTTCTGCTCGATCGAGATCGCCGGCGACAGGCCGTCGATCTGGTCGACGTCCGGCTTCTGCATCATCTCGAGGAATTGCCGGGCATAGGCCGACAGCGACTCGACGTAGCGGCGCTGGCCCTCGGCGTAGATGGTGTCGAAAGCCAGCGACGACTTGCCGGAGCCGGACAGGCCGGTGAACACCACCAGCTTGTCGCGCGGGATGGTGACGTCGACGTTCTTGAGATTGTGCTCGCGGGCGCCGCGAATGGTGATGGCGGTCCGGCTCGAGGCCGCGGGGGTCTGACGCTTGGCCTTGATCACTTCGTCCATGCGGGTGTCCAGACGCGCGGCAGCGCGCCGGTTGGGGCGCGCGCCGGATCGACCGGGGCTGACGCCGGATGAGGCTGAGCCTGGAACATAGGAAGAACGACAGGCGATTGCCAGAGGCTCAGTGCGCCATCAACCGGATTGTTGCGGCGGAGGCGGCTGCGGACGTCGATCTGGCCCAAAACGCAGAAGGCCGGCACGATGCCGGCCTTCGTAGCGTGGCTGAATTCAGCCGGTGCAGACTCAGTAGCGCGCCACGATCGGGCCGCCCCAGCGATAGTTGATCCGCGCGGTGACCACGTCGACGTCCTGCTTGATGTGGTCGACATTGGTGATCGGAGCGAAGGTGAGGTCGCGACCGCCCATGAACAGGTGGTCGTATTCGACGGCGAACGACCAGTTCGGCGTGAAGCCGTATTCCAGGCCACCGCCGACCGCGGCGCCCCAGCGGGTCTCGCTGGCATCGTCGTTAATAACGCCGGTCGCAGTCTGGAACCGCGTGTACTTGTCACTGGTGACCGCCGCACCGCCCTTCACGTAAAGCAGCGCGTTATTCCAGGCGTAGCCGACACGGGCTGTGAACAAGCCGAACGCATCGATCTTGGACTGGTTGGTGAAGGTCGGGAAGTTGCTAAGGTTCGAGCCTTTGAAATCCGCCCAGTTGCCCTGGGCTTCGACGCCAAACACCCAGGTTCCGACCTGCCAATTGTAGCCGATCTGCCCGCCGACCGTGCCGCCCGAAGCGTCATGGCATCCCTCGCCAGCGGCCACCTGCGGAACGGCCGTGGTGCCAAGATAGTCCCAGCAATTGCGGCTGCTGCCCCAGCCGCCGTTCGCGCCGATGTAGAAGCCCGACCAGTCATACATCGCCGGAATGATCGGCGGCGCCTTGGTGTAGGGGCGGGCCGCGAGATCCGCCGCCATCGCCGGCGCGACACCCAACGCAATCCAACCGACAGTCCCCAGCAGAAATTTCTTCATCGCAATTCTCCGGTTGTCTGTGCTTCACCGGTTCTCGGTCGGCAGTGTCCCTCTGCTGAGCGAGAAGCGCGAGCGCCCTTTAATTCCACGCCCCGGACCATAACCCCGCTGCGAGCAAAGCGCCGTCTCCAAAATGCAACAGTCGCGAGTGAAGTTCAGTTCCTAAAACCAGGGATAGATTGTCGGAAATTGCAACTTGTTCACAACGGGTTACCGTCGCGGCCTGGTGTTACTTCGGGCGGTGCGGACGCGGAAAAATGGGAGCCAGCCCAGCATGTCGACTTTGCGCTTCACTTCGGAACAAAAATAGAACAGACTGCGTGAATTCGCGCCGGTGGATAAATCCCATGAGGCGGGCGTTTTCGCTCGCGGACGTATGGGCGAGGCGCCGCCCACAGCGTATTCGCTTGGACCGGAACGGGCGTCGCGCCGAGTTTCGGCGTGAGCAGCGGCAGAGCGGGAGGCTGGCGATGGCCGGCCGGGTCGCGGGCGCCGCGCGGTCAGTATGATTTGAAGAGGAGACGTCGATGGCGGGTAGCGTGAACAAGGTGATCCTGGTCGGGAATCTCGGTGCCGATCCGGAGATCAAGCGGACCCAGGACGGGCGTCCGATCGCCAACTTGCGGATTGCGACCTCCGAGACCTGGCGCGACCGCGCGACCGGCGAGCGCAAGGAGAAGACCGAGTGGCATCGCGTGGTGATCTTCAACGAAGGGTTGTGCAAGGTCGCCGAGCAGTATCTGAAAAAGGGCGCGAAGGTTTACATTGAAGGCCAGTTGCAGACGCGCAAATGGACCGATCAGAGCGGCGCCGAGCGCTACAGCACCGAAGTCGTGCTGCAGAATTTCAACTCGACGCTGACCATGCTCGACGGCCGCAGTGGCGGCGGTGGTGGCGGCGGCTATGGCGATGACAATTCCGGCGGCGATTTCGGCTCCAGCGGTCCCTCGGGTGGTGGCGGCGGACGGCGGCCGATGCCGGCCAGCAGCGGCGGCGGCCGCAGCGACATGGACGACGATATTCCGTTCTGACGGCGCTCAGTTCGCACGCTGGTGCAGGCACGTCGCCGCGCCGCGTGATAAGAGAAACCGACGGCCGCCGCGCCCCCGATCGCGGTGGCTGTCGCCGATTCAGGGGACGGCGCTCCGGTCCAGGCGAAGCGATCAGGGGGCCAGCAGTGCCCAGCCGAGCTGGAGTTGGGTGAGGGCGAACAGCGCTCCGAACAGTCGCTGGTTATGGCGCGCAAGCCAACGCGGCAGGCAGATATCGAAATTGTCGGCGCGGTCGTCGGTGTAGCGCGCCGCCAGCGTCGTCAGCGGACAGCGCATCCGGTTCAACAGCAGCACGAACACTTCACCCCAAACGAAGACGCTCAGCCACAGCGCGGCGACGAGCTGCCCGAGCCAGATCGTCACCGGAATCGCCAGGATCGAGGAGGCGAAAAACGCCCAGATCGCGGTGTGAAGCAGCCGCACGGCGGCGAGGGCGCGCGCGTCGCCCCGGCCATGTGCCGCCGGCGGCGTCATGGCGAGGCTTCGTCGTCGGGAAGTCGGCTCGCCAGGATCTTGTCGATCCGCCGGTGGTCGAGGTCGAGAATTTCGAACCGCCAGCCATGGACGTCGAACCTGTCGCCGACATTCGGTAGCGCGCCGAGATGTGACAGCACCAGGCCCGCGACGGTGTGATAGTCACGCGGCGCCGGCACCGGGATTCCGAGCAGATCGCAGAATTCGTCGACCGGCATCCAGCCCGCAACCAGATACGAGCCGTCGTCGCGGCGTACCACCGCCGGTTCGGGCGGCCCCTGTTCCGAGCTGAAGGCGCCGACGATCGATTCCAGAATATCGGCGGTGGTGACCACGCCCTCAAAGCCGCCGAACTCGTCGTACACCAGCCCCATGTGCACCGACGAATTGCGCAGCAGGAACAGCGCGTCGCGGGCATCGGCCGAGGCGGGGATCACCGGCGCGTCACGCACCAGCTTGCGGAAATCCGGAGTTTCACCGCGCAGATACGCCTCCAGAACGTCCTTGGCCTGGATGATGCCGATCGGATCGTCGCTGTCGCCGTCGGTGACGGGCAGCCGTGAGTGCCGGCTTTCGGCGAAGGTCGTGCGGATCGTTTCTTGCGGATCGGTGAGATCGATGATGTCGACCTCGGGACGCGGCGTCATCACCGCGCCGACCGGGCGGTCGCCGAGCCGCATCACGCCGGCGATCATCTGGCGCTCGCCGGGTTCGAGCACGCCGGCGGTCTCCGCCTCCAGCACCAGGCTGTGGATCTCCTCCTCGGAGACCTTGTCAGCCGGCTCGCCGCTCTGGCCGAGCAGTGCCAGCATCGCTTTGCCGGAAACGTCGAGCACGACCACCACCGGCAGCGAGATCTTGGCGAGCAGCGCCATCGCCGGAGCGACCTTCACCGCCACCGCTTCGGGATCGCGCAGCGCGAGCTGTTTCGGCACCAGTTCGCCGACGATCAGCGTCGCGTAAGTGATCAGCGTGACCACCAGGCCGACGCCGACGATGTCGGCGAACGGCACCCCGCCTGCCGACAGCCATTCGCTCAGACGCTGCCCCAGGGTCGTGCCCGAAAACGCTCCGGACAGCACGCCGACCAGCGTGATGCCGATCTGCACGGTGGAGAGGAACCGGCCCGGATCTTCGCTCAACTTCTGCGCCTGACGGGCGCCCCGAACGCCGCGCTGCGCCAGGATCGACAGCCGTGCCGGACGCGACGAGACGATCGCTAATTCAGACATTGCCAGCAGGCCGTTGACGACGATCAGGACGACAACGATTGCCAATTCGATCGAAAGCATGATGTTTGGACGCCCCTCCAGCCGTCAATGTGGGAGGTCAGATAGGAAGTCCCGGGCGGTTTCGGAACCGCGCCGCACCTATTTACCAGGCTCCGACTGCTTGGCCTCGTTCCATAGCGCGTCCATCTCGGCGAGTGAGGCTTCGTCGGGCGTCCTGCCCCGGGCCGCCAGCGCCTGTTCGATGTAGGCAAAGCGGCGCTCGAACTTGGCGTTGGCGCCGCGCAGAGCGATCTCCGGATCGGCGCTCGTATGGCGGGCGAGGTTGACCAGCGCGAACAGCAGATCGCCGGTCTCTTCCGTAATGTGCGCCTGATCACCGCGATCGAGTGCGGCTTCGATCTCGTCGGTCTCCTCGCGGATCTTCGCAAGCACGGCGCGCGGGTCGTTCCAGTCGAACCCGACCTTGGCGGCCTTGCGCTGCAAGTCCATCGCCCGCGACAGCGCCGGCTGGCCGGATTTGACGCCGGCCAGCACCGAACTGGACGGCTGTTCGGTGATGCCGCGGCGGGCGGCGCGCTCGGCCTTTTCCTCGGCCTTGATGCGGTCCCAAACGCCTTCGACGTGTGACGGGGTGAGATTGCCCTCGGCATCGGCAAACACGTGCGGATGGCGGCGGATCATCTTGCGGGTGATCGCCTCGACCACGTCGCCGAACGCGAACGCGCCACGCTCTTCGGCGATCCGCGCATGGAAAACCACCTGCAGCAGCAGATCGCCGAGCTCTTCGCGGAGATCGTCGAGATCGTGTCGGGCGATCGCCTCGGCCACCTCGAATGCTTCCTCGATCGTGTAGGGCACTATACTGGCGAAATCCTGCTCGAGATCCCACGGACAGCCGGTCACCGGCGTGCGGAGCGCGGCCATGATTTCGATCAGGCGGGCGATGTCGCGGGAAGGGGTCATGGCGCGGGTCCACGGGCAGGAGGAAATCCGGCTTCCTATGCCGCAACCGGCGCCGCCATCCCAGCGAAAACAGCAACGGATTTGGCGCGGCCGGCCCGCAGTGCTAAAGCCAGCGCCATGACCGAGCATTCTTCCGACAAGACCGCGCTGGTGCTGTTCTCCGGCGGGCAGGACTCCGCGACCTGTCTGGCCTGGGCGCTGGAGCGCTTCGCCAAGGTCGAGACCATCGGCTTCGACTATGGCCAGCGTCACCTGATCGAGCTGGCGTGCCGGTCGCAGTTGCTCGACGGCGTTCGCGGCATCAATGCCGACTGGGCGGTGAAGCTCGGCGACAGCCATACCCTGACGATCCCGACGCTGGCGGAAATATCCGACACCGCGCTGACCCGCGACGTCGCGATCGCGATGGGCGCCGATGGTCTGCCGAATACCTTTGTGCCCGGCCGCAATCTGATCTTTCTCACCTTCGCGGCGGCGCTGGCGTATCGCCGCGGCATCACCGACATCGTCGGCGGGATGTGCGAGACCGATTACTCCGGCTATCCGGACTGCCGCAACGACACGATCCAGGCGTTGCAGAGCGCGCTGTCCCTCGGCATGGCGCGCGACCTCACACTGCACACACCGCTGATGTGGCGCGACAAGGCCGCGACCTGGCAACTCGCGAAGGATCTCGGCGGCGACGCGCTGGTCGATCTGATCCGCGAAGACTCGCACACCTGCTATCTCGGCGAACGCGGCGCGCGCCACGCGTGGGGCTATGGTTGCGGCGAATGCCCGGCGTGCCGGCTCCGCGCCACGGGATGGAACGAATACGCCGCGGGGGCCTGACCGATCGCACGCCTTCGGATCAGCGAGTCGGCAACGGCCGTGTGCCAAGGCTGGCGTTCCAGAGACCGCCAAGGACCGCACGCCATGCCGTCTGACCTCGTTTCAATCAGCCGCCGCTGCGTCCTGCAAGGCATCGGCGCGGCGCTGGCGACCTGTCCGCTGATCGGACGGGCGACAGCCGCGCCTTCGGCCCTTGTGCCGGTACCGAGGCCGGACAAGCTCGCACACCTCACCGCGTTCTTCGACCACGAGGTGGCGGCCGGTAAGCTGCCGGGCGCGGTGGTGCTGATCCAGCAGCACGGCAAGCCGGTGTACCAGCGGTGCTTCGGCTGGCGCACCGCCGCGCGCCGGCATCCGATGACGCCGGACACCATTTTTGCGCTGCATTCGATGACCAAGCCGATCACCAGCGTCGCGGCGATGATGCTGGTCGACGAAGGGCGGCTGGCGCTGCATGATCCGCTCGCGAAGTACATCCCGGCGTTCGCGCGCGTGAAGGTGGGGATCGAGACGACCAGACACGGCAAACCGGCGTTGAAGCTGGTGGCGACACATCGCCCGGTGACGATCGAAGACCTGCTGCGGCACACATCGGGGATTACTTACGAGTATATCGGCGGCGAACTGATCATGGCGGCGTATGAACAGGCGCATCTGTTCGCCGGTCGGTTCGACAACGCCATCTTTGCCGATGGGATCGCCCGCCTGCCGCTGGCGCGCCAGCCCGGTACGCTGTGGCGCTACGGCCATTCCACCGACGTGCTCGGCCGCGTCATCGAGATCGTGTCGGGCGAGCCGCTGTACGAGTTTCTCAAGCGACGGCTGTTCGATCCGCTCGGCATGACCAGCACCGGATTCGTGCTGCGGACGGAGGCGGAGCGGGCGCGGATGGCGGCGGTGTTTCCTGCCGATACGGTCCTGGTCGAGTCCGAGCGGCAGCGCCGCGCGCATCCGGAATGGCAATCGGGCGGCGGCGGATTGCTGTCGACGGCCACCGACTACGCGCGGTTCGCGCAAATGCTGCTCGAAGGCGGTGCGCTCGACGGACGGCGCTATCTCAGTCCGGCCGCCTACGGGGCGATGACCACCGACCAGATCGGCCCGGCTTCCGGTGTGGAGCGTGATTACTTCTATTTTCCCGGCGATGGCTTCGGTTACGGCTACGGTCTGGCGGTGCGGGTGGAGCCCGGCGAGGCGAGCCCGCCGGCGCCGGGCTCGATCGGGGAATTGAAATGGGACAGCGGCAGCGGCACCTACTTCGGCGTCGATCCGTCGCTCGACATGATCTACATCCTGATGCAGCAGACAGAGACCGAACGCGGCCGGGTGGTGCCGGCGTTCAAGACGCTGGTCTACGACGCCTTCGCCGCCAGCGACCGAACCAGCGAGCGGCCGCCCGAATAGGTCGACCACGCCGACAGGGCCATCCGCCCCTTCAGAGTCAGTGCCTTTTCCAGCACCAGCAGCGGCTGTGGCTCGCAGCCGAGCTGCCTTTTGTAGTCATAGCCGCCGGCGCCGAGGTCGAACTGCTCGACGCGATTGTCGATCAACCAGCGGATGATCTCGCTCGCCAGCACGATTCCGGGCGAACCGCGACTCCACTCCGCTCCGGCGTGGGCGAGGCGAACCGTGGTGCAACTCTGCCTGTGCAGCAGGCTGTAGGCGACCGCGACGACGGAGTCGCCGGATTCCATCACCGACAGCATCGCCTGGCCGCGCGAAAACACCTCGCGGTAGAACTTCGCATAGGCCGGGCGATCGAGTACGTAGCGCATGCCCAGTCCGGCGATCCGTGCTCGCTGAAACTGATCGAGTTTGCCGAACAGCAGCGCGGTGCGATCGTCGGGAGAGGTGATCATCCGAACCCGCACGCCGCCGAGCGCGTCGAGGGCGCGATGATGCTGACGCAGCGCCTTACGGAATTTGCGCGGACGTGACGCCAGGTAGTCGTCCCAGGATTGCGGCAGCGCGGTAACATTGCGCACCGTACTGGAGGGTGCCGATGCCAATAGCCCGAGTGGATTGATGCGACCACCCGCCGTCAGCGGCAGGTTGCACAGTCGGATGACGTCGACCTCCGGCATCGCCTCGAGGGCCGCCTCAAACGCTGCGGCGGCGGCCTCGGGCGTCGATGGTGCGGCAGGGCCGAGCAGCGGGACGTTGTAGTCCGACACTGAAAGATCGGCGAACTCGACCAGCGTCACGCCACACACCCGCCGCACCACCAGCGGCAGCAGCATCGCGATCTCGCCGCGAAAGGTATCGCGCACGGTGATCAGAAGCGGCTCGACGGCCGCCGAGGGACCGACAAGCGCCAGCCAGGCGCCGAGCCAGTTCGCGGTTTGAAACGGCGTAATGGCGGCGGACGGGCCGAGCGCTGCGGCACGCTGCAAGAACTGATCGACGTCGGTGTCTGCTTCGGCGACATAGCGGCCGGCGACATTAGCCGTTCGCCGCATCGGCCGTTCAACCAAGTCGATCTGCGCCATTCCCCAACTCGCTGCCGTCGCACGCCGCCATCAGATCGATGGGACGATATCTGGCACCATAGCGCCGATCGTCGCAGTTCCGGTTGATTGGATGCAGTCGTCGGATAAACTTGTCACGACAACGTTAACGCGGCAGCCGGCGACGTTGGCCCGCTTTACGGCGGCGAAAAATCCGTCGGTTGGAGCGCGATCGGACGGCCGTGCGGCGTGCGATCTGCGGCGCGATCCCATGCATCGCGGTAGCGGTGCTGGGTCTCACGGCTGGCGATGCCCTTCGTGGCGATCAGGCGCTCCAGCGTCGCGAGCCAGTGGCGATAGTAGGTGTCGCCGCAATCGGGATCGCCGGCGGTCTGGGCACAGCGGATTTCGTCGGCCAGCGTGGCCGCCCATTCCTGCCAAGTGAAAAGCCCGCGGCCATGCAGCGTCACCGCCAATGCGAACGCTTGCGCTTCCCACGGCTCGCGGAATACTGGGCCGTCATCGTCATGCGGCAGGCCGGGAACGCAGCGCGCCGCGATCGCCGCGGCGTCGGACTCGCCGCTCATTGTGCCGGCTCCAGATAGGAATCCCATGCATCGACCGAGACCTTCAAGGTCGGATCGGCATCGTCGCCCCACAAATCGCGTGCTTCGAACGCCACAGTGTACAGCCACTGCGGCTGTTCGCCGCCGCCGTGCGCGTGACTGTCAGGAAACACGTGGGCGCCGTGCGCCAGTTCGACGGTGCCGACCCGGCCGCGGACGTAGCGCGGCAGTCGGATATGGGTCCGCGGATGCAACTCTCTGGCGCGCACCCGGTCGCAGATCCCGAATCTGGCAGGAACCGATGGCGTGCGCTCCGTCGATGTCCCGCGCGCCAGCATCGGCGCAACATCCGCAGCCGCGAGCACGGGTACATCCTTACGCGGATGCAGAGGCCGCCCCGCGGCGATCTCGTCGGCGGTGACGAGGCCGCGCTCGGCCATCAGGGTCTCGAGGCCGGCAAGCCAGAGTTGATAGTAGCTCATCGACAGATAGTCGATCGGGGCGCGGTTCTCGCGGGCGAACCGCGACATGTCGATGTTCCAGCCGCCGGGCCGCCCCATGGCCAGCGTCAGCGCGAAGGCGCGGCGCTCCCACGCAGCATGAAACAGCGCCTCATTGGGCTCCGGCACCACCGGTCCGAAGCCGTCCATGCCGCCCATGTCGTGAGCACCGTTCATACCGCGACCTCCGAAGGTTGGCGGGCGAGGCCGGTGCCAATCATGCTGTCGCGGGTGACGAGATCGGCGAGCCGATCTTCGCTAAGGCCGTCGCTGCCATCGGGGCGCATCGGAATCACCAGATAGCGGATCTCGGCGGTGGAATCCCACACCCGGATCGTGATGTCCTGCGGCAGCGTCACGCCGAATTCGGCCAGTACCGCGCGCGGCTCCTTGACCACGCGCGAGCGGTACGGCGCCGATTTGTACCAGACCGGCGGCAGGCCCAGCACCGGCCACGGGTAGCAGGAGCACAGCGTGCACACGACCATGTTGTGGGTCGCGAGCGTGTTCTCGACCGCAACGATATGCTCGCCCTGGCGGCCGGTGTAACCGAGCTCGGCGATCGCCGCGGTGGCGTCGTGCAGCAGCCGCTGCCGATAGGCGGGATCGCTCCACGCTTTGGCGACCACCCGAGCGCCGTTGCGCGGGCCGACCTTGGTCTCGTAGGTCTCGATCAGCGCATCGAGCGCGGCGGGATCGACATACCCCTTTTCGGTCAGAATGGTTTCGAGCGCGCGCACCCGCAGCTCGGTTTCGGACAATTCGGAATGGTCGTGATCGTGGTGGTGGCGATGCTCATTGCTCATGCGTCGCAGGATAGATTGGATTTTGCCGCGCTGTCGAGCCGCGAGGCTGCTAGGCTCGCCGCAACCAAAAGCAACGACCAGGGAGGAACAAGATGAGCGGGTGCGTCAGCATCGAACGAGGGCGGGGGCCGGAAGGACGGGTGGCGATCGTCAGGTTCGATCGTGGTGACGGCCTCAACGCGCTGTCGCCCGACGCGATGCGGCAACTGACCGACGCTGCGCGCAGTTTCGAGGACGATGCGGATACCTCGGTGGTGGTTCTTACCGGCAGTGCGACCGCATTCAGCGCGGGCTTCGACCTGAAGGATCCGGAGGGCCGCAGCCGAGCCGGGATGGACCTTGGCGCGCTGCGCCGACATCTCAAGATCGGGCCGCGGCTGACGCGAGCGTGGCACGAGGTGGAGCAGGTCACGATCGCAGCGATCGAGGGCTTCTGTGTCGGCGGCGGCGTGGCGCTGACGGTCGCGCTGGATTTCCGGGTGATGGCAAACGACGCTCATCTGCGGGTGCCCGAGATCGGCCTCGGCATGAACATGAGCTGGCAGAGCGTGCCGCGGATGCTGCATCTGATCGGGCCGGCGCGCACCAAGCAGGCGGTAATCCTGGCCGATGACCGCATCAGCGCCACCGAGGCGCATGGCTGGGGGCTGGTCGAGGAGATCGCCGAACCGGGGCAGGCACTCACACGGGCACTCGCGCTCGCCGACAAGATTGCGGCGCAACCGCCGATGTCGGTGGCAATGACCAAACTGACGGTCAACCGGCTCACCCATGCGCTCGACGATCTCGCCAGCCACATGGATCTCGACCAGTTCGCGCTCGCCGGCTTCAGCGACGATCACCGCGAAGGCGTCGAGGCCTTTCTGCAGCGCCGCAAACCGCAGTTCCGCGGCCGGTGAGGCGACGCCGGGCAGCGGATGCGCTACATTTGCCAAAACACCGAGGAGGCTTTCGATGATTACCACCGTCGTGCAGTTCCACATGGCGACGCCGATCAGCCTGGAAGAGGCGAAGAAGCGGTTCGAGAGCAGCGCTCCGAAATATCAGAAGCTGCCGGGCCTGATCCGCAAATACTACATCCGCTCCGAAGACGGCATGACCGCCGGCGGAATCTATCTCTGGGAGAACCGCGCGGCTGCCGAGGCCGTCTACGCCGGCGAATGGCGCGCCCGCGTCGCCGCACTGTATGGCGCCGAGCCGGTGATGAGCTGGTTCGACAGCCCGGTGATCGTCGACAATGCCGACGGCGGTACGATTACCACCAGCGCGGCGGCCTGATCGCGCTCAGGTCCACATCCGCCGCATCCGCGAGTTGATATCGATGCGCGGGACGCGATGGGCTGCGGCGGCAGTTTCGGGCGTGACTCGAGGCCAGCTCGTGCGCTCGAACAGCGGCAGCAGCCGGTCGGGGATGAAGCGGGTGCGCGCCGCATAGACGTGACGGTCGCCTTGGGCGTTCTGGCCGTGGGTGAAGAATCGCTGCGGCACCACCAGATGCAGATCGTCCTTCGCCCGGGTCATCGCGACGTAGAGCAGGCGGCGCTCTTCCTCGATCTCGGCCGAGGTGCCGGTGCCGAGGTCGGACGGCATGCAGCCGTCGACGACATTGAGCACGAACACCTGTTTCCATTCCTGGCCCTTGGCGGAATGAATCGTCGACAGGATCAGATAGTCGTCGTCGAGCGTCGGCACGCCGGCCTGATCGGAGGTCGCGTCCGGCGGATCCAGCGTCAATTCGGTGAGGAAGCGTTCGCGCGACGGATAGCCGGAGGCGATCTGCGCGAGCTGCACCAGATCGGCGCGCCGGGTTTCGGCATCCTCATGAATGCGATCGAGATGCGGCGCGTACCAGATCAGTGCGCGCTCGATCTCGGCCGGCCAGCCGGCATCGCCGCTGCGCAGCTCTCCGATCGCCTCGACGAAGCCGCGCCAGTCGGCGCCGGCGCGCGGCGGCGCGGGCAGGGCGGCCAGCGTGCCGAGCGGATCGGCCGCGGCCGTCATTGCATCCAGCGCCTTCTGCGCCGACGCCGGGCCGACGCCCTGCATCAGCAGCATCACCCGGAAGCCGGCGACGCGGTCGCGCGGGTTCTGCACGAAGCGCAGCAGCGCCAGCATGTCCTTGACGTGCGCGGCGTCGAGAAATTTCAGCCCGCCGAATTTGACGAACGGGATGTTTCGCCGGGTCAGCTCGAGCTCGAGCGGAGCGGAATGCGACGAGGTGCGGAACAGTACCGCCTGCTGCTTCAGCGTCGCGCCGCCTTCGCGGGCGTCGAGCACGCGCTCGACGATGTAACGCGCCTGATCGGCTTCGTCGCGGACTGAGGCCAGCAGCGGCCGCGCCCCTTCGGCGCGGTCGGTCCACAAATTCTTGGTGAAACGCTCCCGCGCCAGATCGATCACGGCGTTGGCGGCGGACAGGATCGCCTGGGTCGAACGATAGTTGCGATCCAGCGTCACGACGCGAGCCGGCGGATTGAACGCCTTCGGGAAGTCGAGAATATTGCGCACCGTGGCGGCGCGAAACGAATAGATCGCCTGGGCGTCGTCGCCGACCACGGTGAGCCCGGCGCCGTCGGGCTTCAGCGCCAGCAACACCCGCGCCTGCAGCGCATTGGTGTCTTGATATTCATCGACCAGCACGTGATCGAACCGGCCGCCGATCTCTTGCGCGAAGGCCGGCTCCTCCATCACCTGCGCCCAGTACAGCAACAGGTCGTCGTAATCGAGCACGTTGTGGCGCTGCTTGGCGTCGACATAGGCGGCGAACAGTTGCTTCAGCTCGGCGGTCCAGCCGGCGCACCATGGGTAGTTGGCGCCGAGTACGACATCGAGCGGCTGGCCGGCATTGACGCAGCGCGAGTAGATCGACAGGCACGTGGCCTTGGCCGGAAACCGCGCTTCGGTCTTGGAGAAACCAAGGTCGTGGCGGACCAGGTTCATCAGGTCGGCGGAGTCTTCGCGGTCGTGGATGGTGAAGCCGGGATCGAGCCCGATGCGCTCGGCATAGTCGCGCAGCAGCCGGGCGCCGATGCCGTGGAAGGTGCCGGCCCAGTGCAGCCCGCCGCTCAGCGCCGAGGCGCGGTCGCCCAGCACCTTGCGGGCGATCCGTTCGACCCTGCGGGTCATCTCGGCCGCCGCGCGGCGCGAGAACGTCATCAGCAGGATGCGACAGGGATCGGCGCCGCCCACCACCAGATGCGCGACGCGGTGCGCCAGCGTGTTGGTCTTGCCGCTGCCGGCGCCGGCGATAACCAGGAGCGGCGGACAGCTCGCAGTGGCCGCACCGTGCTCGACGGCGCAGCGCTGCTCGGGATTGAGTCCGTCGAGAATCGGGGCGGGCAAGGACACGAATCAGCGCCTGTCGGGTGAACGTTGGACGCTTCCAGATTCCTGCTTTGTTCGCAATGGCATTCCGCAGGTTCCGCGCTTTCTGTCCCGGCGTCGAGCGACCATCATCGCACGCTCTGCGGAAAAAATGTCACGGCCAGCCGGCTATCCTGCCGCCGATGTTGGGTTATGATTCACGCGGGCGCGGATGGTCCGCGGCCGTGGTGCCAAGGCGAGCAGGCGACGCCTGTGAGGACAGAGGGGAAGCTGGATGGTGCGAGGATCCATACTTGCGGGGGCGGCGATCGTGGTGATGACGTCGGCGAATGCGCTGGCTCTCGATCTCGATACCGTAGCGATCGAGGGCGGCAAGCTGGTGATCACCGGCAAGACCGCGAAGGCCGGGCAGGAGGTCGAAGTCGTCGCCACCGGTGACAAGGTCAAGAGTTCGTCGTCGCGCCGCTTCAAGATGTCGCTCAGCTACCTGCCCGAGAGCTGCAAGCTCGACCTGAAGGCCGGTGACCAGACCGCAAAGGACCTGATCGTCGCCAATTGCGGCCCCCGCGGGCCGAAGGGCGAGGCGGGCCCCGCCGGTCCAGCCGGCCCTGCCGGCCCGAAGGGTGATGCCGGTGTGGCCGGTCCCGCTGGCCCCGCCGGTCCAAAGGGCGACCCCGGTCCTAAGGGTGATGCAGGACCAGCCGGTCCGGCGGGCGCCACTGGCCCGGCCGGTCCCAAGGGTGACGCCGGCGAAGCCGCGCCGAAGAACTGACCGAATGCCCATGCGATCGCGGCCCGTGGCATCCCGCCACGCGGCCGCGATTGTCCGAGGCCGCGCCGGCGTTGACATCGAATCCAACGCGCGCCAGAGTCCCAGCGGGTGGATACGACCCGCCGCTTGCGCCCCGCCAGGGGAATGGTGAACGTATCACAGCGATCCGTGCCCCTTTGCCGAGGCGAACGGTGTCGGTAACGCAAGCATCTGACCTGATCAGTTCGCCCTGCAGAGGGTTCAGGATGCGCGATTTCCGCGATGCAAAAGCCATGGCGCAGACGCTGCGCGAGGCCATCAAACCGAAAGCCGAACTCACTCGAAGTGAGAGTCTTGAGCTGATCGCCAGAGTTCTCGGATGCAAGAACTGGAATGGGCTGTCGGCTGCCGTCCAAGCTGCGGGCGGCACGGCGCAAAACTCCGAGCCGCAGGAGGTTCTGCTCGATGCGGCGGTTCTGGATCGCTACGTCGGCTTCTACGAACTCGCCGAGCACGGCGTCATGACGATCCGCCGCGCGGATGGGCGGCTGGTGTCCCGGCTGACGGGCCAACCCGACGTGCCGCTGTTCGCCGAGAGCAGCAAGCGGTTCTTCGCCAAGATCGTCGACGCTCAGATCAGCTTCGTGACGGACGTTTCAGGCGTGGCGCAGTCGCTGGTGCTGCACCAGAACGGCCTCGATATCCCGATGCCGCGCATCGATGCGGACAGAGCTCGGCGCATCGAACAGCAGCTCACTCAGAAGCTGTCGAGCAATCGGCCGAGCCCCGGCACGGAGGCCGCGCTGCGCCGACTGATCGACGGGCTCCGCACCGGTGAGCCCGGCTACGACGCGATGACCGAGATGGTGGCCAATGCTACCAGACAGCAACTCCCCGCGCTGCACAAAGAGATCAGCGAGGCCGGCGGCGTTCGTTCGATCGAGTTCGTCGGCGTCGGCAATGGCGGTGTCGATGTCTACCTGGTGCAGCACGAGCGGCGGCCGCTGTATTGGCGGATCAGCCTCGATGGCCGCGGCGCGATTTCGACCGCGTGGGTGGCGCCACGGCTTTAGCTCATCGAGCGGCCGACACCTCCGAACACGACCCTATGCCTGATCTTCCGGCGTCATCGAGGAGGCTCCGCCCCGGCGGGACTCAGTGCATCGATGACGCCGGCAAGCTGCATCTCGCGTTCGCCGGCGGCCATGGTGCGTTTCAGCACCTCGAGCACAATGGCGGCGGCGCGACGGGCCGCATCGACGAGACTGAGATTGCGGGCGAGGCCGGCGGCCAGAAGGCCGGTGTAGAGATCGCCCGTTCCGGCCGCTGCCAGCTCGAGGCGCAGCGAGGGCAGACGCGTTGAGGCTGCGTCCTCGAACACGATGTTCTCGAGCGAGTCGTTCGGCGTATCCGCCAGCCTGCAGCTTGTGACGACCACCCGGGCATTCCGCCAAGTTTGGATCTTGTGGACCGCCGCCTCGAGCTCTGACCATGTCGTTGGCGGGCTGCCTGCGATCAGTCCGACTTCGAACTGGTTGGGCGTGAGCAGATCAGCGAGCGGGATCAACTCGTCGCAGATGCACGCGACAACCTGATCGGGCACGAACACGCCGACATGGGCGTCTCCCATCACCGGATCGCAGATGTAGGTGATGGCGGGATTGAGCTGTCTCGCTCTCTTGATGAAGGCCGCCACCATTTCGCCGTTAGCGCGCGAGCCGAGATAGCCGGACACGATATAGCGGCTTGTCTCGATCAGCCCTCGTTCTTCGACCCCACGCAGCAGATCGCCGACCAACTCGGCGTCGAGCACCCGTCCGCGTGTGGTCTCGAAGCCTGGATGATTGGAGAGCAGTGTGGTCGGCACCGCCGCCACGTTCAGCCCGTGCGCCTGCATCGGCAGCACGGCGGCGCTGTTGCCGACGTGCCCGTGCACCACCTGACTCTGGATCGAGATGATGGAAGTCGTCATCGGCGTCGTCTCGCGGTTCATTTCGCTGCCGCCTCGGTGGCGGGGCGATCGGCGGCCGCGCGATAGGGCACGCGGCCATTGAGGACAAGATAGGCGAGTCCGCCGATCAGCAGGCCCCAGAATGCGCCGCCGATGCCGAGCAGCTTGATGTTCGCGGCGGATGCCAGGAAGGTGATCAATGCCGCCTCGCGCGAGGTCGGATCCGCCATCGCCCCGGCAAGGCTGCCGCCGATCGTGCCGAGCAGAGCGAGACCGGCGAGGGTGGTGATGAAGGTGGCTGGAAACGCCATGAACACGGCGGCGAGCGTGACCCCGAACACGCCCACCAGCACATAGAAACAGCCCGCCGCGATGCCGGCAATCCATCTCTTGGAAGGGTCTTCGTGAGCCTCCCGGCCTGTGGCGATCGCGGCCGTGATCGCCGCGATGTTGAAGGCATGCGAGCCGAACGGCGCCATGATGAGCGACCCAAGACCGGTAATGGTCACGATCGGATTGGCGCTGGTCTTGAACCCGTCGTTCCGCAACACCAGCATCCCCGGCATGTATTGACCGGTGAGCGTGATCAGGAACAGC
The DNA here is from genome assembly GCF_010906995.1 of Rhodopseudomonas sp. WA056. Lineage (NCBI taxonomy): Bacteria > Pseudomonadati > Pseudomonadota > Alphaproteobacteria > Hyphomicrobiales > Nitrobacteraceae > Rhodopseudomonas > Rhodopseudomonas sp. WA056. The sequence goes on from NZ_QPFS01000041.1 coordinate 21,230, forward strand.
GGCAACGCGACCGACAACAGTGCGTTCAGCGAAAACTCCGGCATGCTGAATACCGGGGCCGCGAAGACCAGCTCGAGACCCGACAGATCGACCCGGCCTTGCGTCAGCAGGAACGCTAGTCCGAGCAGCAGAATGCCGACCACGGCATAGCGCGCGGAAAAGCGCTTCAACGCGACGTAGCCGGCGATCAGCAAGCCGACAAGCCACGGATCGACGCTGGCGCCGCCGAATGCGCCGATGCCGAACTGCAGCAGAATGCCGGCGAGCAGGCCCGAGGCGATCCCGGGCGGGATCAGACCGATCACCTTCTCGAAATAGCCGGACATGCCGAGCACGACGAACGCTGCCGCCGAGATCATGTAGGCGCCGACCGCCTCCGGGTAGGGAGTCGTCGCCAGAGCGGTGACCAGGAAAGCCGCCGCCGGGGTCGACCACGCCGTGATGATCGGCTCGCGATAACGCAGGCTCAGGAACACGCCGGTCAATCCGACGCCGATCGAGATCGACCACACCCAGGAGGCCGTGAGTTCAGGGCTGAGCCCCGCGATCTTGGCGGCCTGAAACACCAGAATGAACGTGCCGCCGTAGTTGACGATCACCGAGATCAGGCCGGCGACGACCGGATGGGTGAGGTCGCCGAGGCGGACCGGGGAAGGCGGAGGGTGGGGCGACATCAGGCTGACAGTCTTTTCTCGGGAGCGCGAGGCGCTCGGGCCAATTGACATTTAGCCATTCGATGGCCTGATTAGCCCGGCCATTATTCGCCATAGGGGCAGACCATTTGTTCAAGCACTCGCAGCTCGAATCCGTCAAAGCCTGGGTCGCGCATCCGGCTCATGTGGCGATGCCGTTGCACGCGCGGGTTCAGCGTGCCATCCGCCAACTGATCGTCGACGGTGCGCTGGGGGCAGGCAAACCGTTGCCCGCCTCGCGTGCGCTGGCTCAGTCACTAGGGGTGTCGCGCGATACGGTCGAAGTGGCCTACGGCCAGCTTCACGCCGAAGGCTTCATCGAGCGGCGGGTGGGCAGTGGCAGCTTCGTCGCGGAGATGACGGAGTTCACGCTCGGCCGCCGTCTGCCGCAGCGGGTCGGACAACTTCGCAACCAGACGCCGAACCTCAGCAAGCGTGGAGCCGCAATGTTCGGCAGCGGCGGCATTCGCGAGCAGCTATCGCCGACGCCGTTCGTCCATGGCGTGCCGGAAACGCGGACGTTTCCGCTTCAGCTCTGGGAGCGACTGGAGCGCCAGGTCCGGAAAGAATTGGGTGCGCAGACGCTGCTGCATTGCGACCCGCAGGGCAGCGAGCCGCTCCGCCGCGCCATTGCCGACTACGTCAACCTTGAACGCGGCGCACGCGCCTCGGCGGATCGGGTTGTCGTACTCACCAGTTCGCAGCAGGCAATGTCGCTGTGCGCGAATTTGCTGCTCGATCCTGGCGACCGGATCTTCATCGAAGATCCGGTCTATTACGGCGCGCGGAAGGCGTTCGATGCCGCAGGTCTGGAGTGCGTTCCGATTCCGGTCGATCGTCAGGGGCTGGTCGTCGACCAGATTACAGCCCAGCCGCGCCGGGCCAAGGCGGTGTTCCTCACGCCGTCACATCAATTTCCAACCGGCGCGACGCTGGCACTCGATCGCCGCCTCGCGCTGATCGAATGGGCGGCGCGGCATCAGACGTGGATCATCGAAGACGACTACGACAGCGAATTCCACTACGCCGGCAAGCCGACCGCTTGCGTGCAAGGTCTCGATCGACACGACCGGACTGTCTACATCGGCACCTTCACCAAATCGTTGTTTCCGGGCCTGCGGATCGGCTACGTGGTGCTGCCGCCGCGGCTCGTGAAACCGATGACGGTTGCACGCACGCTGCTCGACGGTCACAGTGCCACGATGGCGCAACTGACGCTGGCCCGGTTCATGGAGGGCGGACATTTCGGCGCGCATGTCCGCACCATGCGCGGTGTCTATGCCGAACGCCTCGACGTGCTGGCTCGCCTCGTCGGGAAGTATCTGTCCGACTTCGTCGGACCGCGTGTTCCGATCGGCGGCCTGCAACTCCCCTGCGTGCTGACGGGCGATCTTCAGGAACGCATCGCGGTCGACGCCGCCCGCCGTGCCGGGATCGAATTGCTGGGACTGTCGGCGCTGCATCACGCCCGCGCTGGCGAGGCGGGCTTCCTGATGGGCTTTGCGGCGTACACCCCGTTCGAGATCGAAGGCGCCGTGAAGAAGCTGGCGAAAGCGCTTCGGGCGGCGACGAAATCCTGAGCCGGCGTTGCCATCTCAATTGGTCTGGTCGCTATTCAGAAAGTGGCGGGGATAGCCAGACCATCACCATGCTATGCGCTGTTCACCGACGCCGCACGCGCCCTCTGATGCTCGCGACAAGTCGTCGGCATCAAGGAGATCAGCCATGGGTTCATCCGTCGCGCCGCACCTCGTCCAGACCATCGCAAACCCGGGCGTGAGCGCCGCCGGCCTGACCGCGGCCGATCACGCTGTTGCGGCCGCGATCGCCGAGGAGGAAACCCGCCAGCGCGACTCGATCGAGCTGATCGCCTCGGAGAACTTCGTCAGCCGGGCGGTTCTCGACGCGCAGGGATCGGTGCTGACCAACAAATACGCCGAAGGCTATCCGCATCGTCGCTACTACGGCGGTTGCGCGAATGTGGACGCGGTCGAGGATCTGGCGATTGCGCGGGTCAATGAGCTTTTCGGCAGCGCCTACGCCAACGTCCAGCCGCATTCGGGCAGCCAGGCCAATCAGGCGGTGTTTCTCGCGCTGCTGTCACCCGGCGATACCATCCTCGGCCTGGACTTGAAGGCCGGCGGCCATCTGACCCATGGGGCGACGGTCAACATGTCGGGCCGCTGGTTCAGGGCCGTCAGCTATGGCGTCGATCCGGAGTCGCACCGGATCGACATGGATCGGGTCGCCGAGCTAGCTCGCCAGCACCGGCCACGGCTGCTGATCGCCGGCGGGTCGGCGTATCCGCGGATCATGGATTTCGTCCACTTCCGTCAGATCGCCGATGAGGTCGGGGCGATGCTGATGGTCGATATGGCCCACTTCGCCGGGCTCGTGGCCGGCGGCGTCTATCCGTCGCCCGTTCCGTTCGCCGATGTCGTCACCTCGACGACGCACAAGACACTCCGTGGGCCGCGCGGCGGATTCGTTCTGACCAATGATCCGGACATCGCCAAGAAGATCAATTCAGCGACGTTCCCCGGGCTTCAGGGCGGTCCGCTGATGCATGTGATCGCCGGCAAGGCGGTCGCATTCGGCGAGGCGCTGCAACCGGAGTTCAGACTGTATGCGCAGGCCGTAGTCGAGAATTGCCGCGTGTTGGCGCAGGCGCTGGCGGATGGCGGGCTGACGATCACGTCGGGCGGCACCGATTGCCATCTCGCCGTTGTCGATCTGCGGCCCCTCGGCGTGACCGGCAATATCGCCGAGCAGGCCTTGGAGTCGGTGGGGATCACGGTCAACAAGAACGCAATCCCGAACGATCCGGAGAAGCCGATGGTGACGTCGGGGGTCCGCGTAGGGACGGCGGCCGGCTCCTCCCGCGGCTTCGGCGCGGATCAGTATCGCCAGATCGCCGGCCTGCTGCTCGACACGCTCCACGCGGTCCGCGCCGGAACGCTGGATGCTGACCGGCAAGCGATCAAGTCGCGCGTTCGGCAACTCGTCGCACGCTTTCCGCTACCTTACTGACCAGGAGTGCTCGCGTCACAATGCCTGCCAGCCGAGAGCTCTCACCGGACGACATCACGCGTTTCGGCGCCGATCCCGCCACCGCGTTTGCGGTGAACCTGAAGTCGGTTCGGGAGCGCATCGCGGCCGCTTGCCAACGCTGCGGGCGGAGCGACGATGTGCGTCTTCTGCCCGTCACCAAGACGGTGCCGGCCAACGTTCTTCGTCTGGCCTATGCGGCCGGCATTTCCGAGTTCGGCGAAAACAAGCTGCAGGAGGCTCGCGACAAGCGGGCCATGCTCGTGGATCTGCCGATCCGCTGGTCGATCATCGGCCACCTCCAGACCAACAAGGTGAAGTATCTTGTCCGTTTCGCTTCGGAATTCCATGCGCTCGATAGTCTGCGGCTCGCCGAGGAATTGAATCGTCGGCTGGATGCGGAGGGGCGTGACCTTGACGTGTTCGTTCAGGTCAACACCTCGGGCGAGGCGAGCAAGTACGGCCTTGCCCCTGACGATCTCGTTCCGTTTGCCCGGCGTCTGTCCGAATATCCACGGCTCAAGCCGCGCGGTCTGATGACGCTGGCGATTTTCAGCGCCGACATGGAACGTGTTCGGCAGTGCTTCCGTCTGCTGCGCGATCTGCGCGACCGCGCCACCAGCGTTCACCCCGATCTGACGCAACTGTCGATGGGGATGTCGGGTGATTTCGAGGCCGCGATCGAAGAGGGCGCGACCGTGGTGCGGGTCGGACAGGCGATCTTTGGCGCGAGGCCGACCAGCGATCGGTTCTATTGGCCGCACGCAAGTTTCGACCGGTAGACCTGAAAGACAGTCGGTCAGCGATCCTCGTCGTCCCCAGGCTTGCGCCTTGCGCGTCGGACGATGTCGTCGATATGCCCTTCCGCGGTGTCGCGAAACAGTGCGGCACGCACCAGGAGCATCAGCGTCACCGGGGTGGTGATGGTGACGAAGCCGAGGATCAGCACTTCGTGCAGCAGCGGTCGCGACTCCAGCAGCGAGAAGCACAGCATCGACGCGCCGACGATGAAGGCGGTGCCAAGCGTGGTGCCGAGGGTCGGGGCGTGCGCTCGCTGGTAAAAGCCGTCGAGCCGCAGCAGCCCGAGCGAGCCGATCAGCGTGATGCCGGCTCCGAGCAGCAGCAACAGTGCCACGCACCACGCCGCCCAGGCCGGAAGCTCCGCCGCATGGGTCATTCGATCACCTCGCCGCGCATCAAGAATTTGGACAGCGCCACGGTACCGACGAAACCGAGCAGGGCGATGATCAGCGCCGCCTCGAAATACACGTCGCTGCCGGTTCGGATTCCGACCGTCAGCATCAGCAGCATGGCGTTGACGTACAGCGTATCGAGTCCCAGCACGCGGTCCTGGGCGCGCGGGCCCACCAGCATCCGATAGGTCGCGCAAGCCATGGCGAGGGCGAGCATCACCTGCGCAATCACGACCGACCAGGTCAGCACCACACTGCTCATTCGAAGATCTCCAACAGTAGGCGTTCGTAGCGGCCCTTGATGCGTTCGACCCACTCGCTCTCGTCGACCAGATCGAGCACGTGAAGTTGCAGAACGCCGGTCTCCCGACTGAAATTCACCCACAGCGTTCCGGGCGTGGAGGTGATGATACAGGCCAGCACCGCGAGCCCTTGCGGGCTGCGCAGATCGAGCGGGATATTGACGAAGCCGGAGGTGATGTTGTTGCGCTGGCCGCCGAGAATGATGCTGCCGACCGCGATGTTGGAGCGCACGACGTCGATCAGCACCAGCCCGGCCAGCCGGATGATGGCCGCCGGATTTCGTACCCGGTCGGCGTCGGACTGCAACAACCGCAACAGCCAGCCGCCGATCAGCGCAAACAGGCTGCCGAGCAGGATCGGGCCGAGCGCGATGCTCTGGCTGAGCCACAGCCACATCGCCAGTAGACACAGCGAGATCAGCGGAAACGGCAGCAGCCTGCTCATGAGCCGCCTCCTGTTCTCACCCGGGTCTGCACCGGCGCCAGTACGCTGTCGGTATAGGTCGCCGGCGCGTGCAGCGAGCCGGCGGCGCCCTGCATGTAGCTCATTGCGGTCTGTGGCTGCACCGTCATCGCCACGCAGCCGAGCAGCAGCAGCGCGATCGGTACGATCTCCGCCAGACGAACCCGCGGATCGGCACGCTCGGTCGGGGACCACAGCGTGCGGATGCCGGCACGGGTCATTGCGATCAGCATGGTCAGGCCGGACAGCATCAACAGCGCCAGCAGCGTCCAGCTCAGCGGCGAGATACCCGTCGCGGCGTCGCCGCCGAGCAGGGCGCTGAGCATCGCGAATTTGGCAATGAAGCCGGACGCCGGTGGCAACCCGGCGATCACCGCGGCGCAGCCGACGAAGCACCAGCCGAGGATCGCCATCGAGGCCGGGATCACCATCCCGACTTCTTCGGCATCCGGATCGTCGGGAGCGTCCTCGCCATAGGCTTCGCGGGTCACAGCCAGCATGTCGGCGCCCGGATCACGGCCGCGTTCGAGCAGTTCGATCAGCATGAAGAACGCGGCGATCGCCAGCGTCGAACTGACCAGATAGAACAGCGCCGCTGCGGTCACCGCCGGCTGTCCTGCGGCGGCCGCGACCGCCAGCACGGTGCCGGACGACACCAGCACGGCGTAGCCGGCGAGCCGCGAGATCTCCTGCGAGGCGAGCGCGCCGATCAGACCGAACAGGATTGTCGCGATGCCGGCCGCGACCAGCCAATCGCTGCCGAACAGCGCCGAGGCGCCGCTGCCGGCACCGAAGAACAACAGCGACAGCCGGAGCAGGATGTAGATGCCGACCTTGCTCATGATCGCGAAGATCGCCGCGACCGGCGCGGCGGCAGCCGCATAGGTCGTCGGCAGCCAGAAGCACAGCGGCCACATCCCGGCCTTGACCAGGAAGGCGACGCCGAGCACCGCGGCGCCTGCCTCCAGCAGCGCGCGGTCCTGCGCCGGCACCCGCGGAATCCGGACTGCCAGATCCGCCATGTTGAGTGTGCCGGTGACCGCGTAGATCAGGCTCACGCCGATCAGGAACAGCACCGACGCGGTGAGGTTGACGGCGATGTAGTGCAGGCCGGCGCGCACGCGGGCCTGGCCGGAGCCGTGCAGCACGAGGCCATAGGAGGCCGCCAGCAGCAGCTCGAAAAAGACGAACAGGTTGAACAGGTCGCCGGTCAGGAAGGCACCGTTCAGGCCCATCAGCAGGAACTGGAACAGCGAGTGGAAGTGCGCGCCGACCCGCTGCCAGCGCGCCGTTGCAAAGACCGCGGATGCGAATGCCAGGATGCTGGTGAGCACCAGCATCAGCACCGACAGCCGGTCGACGACCAGCACGATCGCGAACGGAGCCGGCCAGTCGCCGAGCCGGTACACGGCGATCGGCGCGGAGCCGGTCGCGGTCGACGGGTCCACCGCGCGCATCAGCAGCAACGCGATGCCCCCCATCACCACGATCGAGCCGAGATTGGCGAACGCCTTGATCTGCTGATGGCGCTCGTCGATCAGCAGCAACGCCGCGCCGACGAACAGCGGCAGCAGGATCGGCAGAATGATCAGATGGTCAGCCCAGTTCGTCATTCGGGCTCCCGGCCATCGACGTGGTCGTTCCCGGTGAGGCCGCGCGATGCGAGCAGCACCACCAGAAACAGCGCGGTGGTGGCAAAGCTGATGACAATGGCGGTGAGCACCAGTGCCTGCGGCAGCGGGTCGGCGAAGGCCTGCGGATCGCCGATCTGGCCTTTCTCCAGCACCGCGGCAGCCCCGACCCGCAGCCGGCCCATGCTGAAGATGAACAGGTTGACGGCGTAGGACAGCAGCGCCAGACCGATAATCACCTGGAACGTCCGCGGCCGCAGCAGCAGCCACACTCCGCAGCCGGTCAGCGCAGCGATGGCGAGTGCGACGATCAGTTCCATCGGCTGGCCTCGGGCTTTGCGGCTCGGCCGCCGGGCGGGCGGCGATGGCCGCGGATCGATTGATGCGCGAGCGCGATCAGCATCAGTGCGGTGGCGCCGACCACAAGCGAGAACACGCCCAGGTCGAACAGCGCAGCGCTGGCCAGCGGCACATCGCCGATCCACGGGATCTTGGCATAGGCGAAGGCGGAGGTGAGGAACGGGCGCGCCAACGGCAGCGCCGCGGCTCCGGTCAACAATGCCAGCATCAACCCGACGCCGATCCAGCGCAGGGGATGGATGCGCAGCCGCGCCTCGATCCAGCGGGCGCCGCCCGCCATGTATTGCAGGATCAGAGCCGCCGCCATCGCGATGCCGGCAACGAACCCTCCGCCCGGCTGATCATGGCCGCGCAGCAGCAGATACATCGCGGCGATGAAGATGAACGGAAACAACAGTTGCATGATCATCGCCGGCACCGCGAGATAATCGGCAACGGTGTCGCCCTTGCGGCGATCAGCGTCGGCATCGTCGTGCTCGTCCTGCAGTCGTTGCTGCTCCGGGATGTCGATGCTGTCGGCCGCGGGACGAAATCGGCGCAGCAGGGCGAACACCGTCAGTGCCACGACGGCCAGCACCGTGATCTCGCCGAGCGTGTCGAAGCCGCGGAAGTCCACGAGAATGACGTTGACCACATTGGTACCGCCGCCGTCCTGATAGGCGTGCCGCAGGAAGAATTGCGAAATGCTGTCGGGGGCCGTGCGTGTCATCACCGCATAGGCCGATAGCCCCACTCCGGCGCCGGCTGCGGTCGCGACCGCGAGGTCACGGAGCTGCCTGGCGCGTTTGCCGACGCTGCGGGTTGCGGAGATTTCGTCGGTGTCGAGCTGCTTAGGCAGCCAGCGCAGCCCGAGCAGCAACAGGACCGTGGTGACGATCTCGACGCCGATCTGGGTCAGCGCCAAATCCGGGGCCGAGAACCAGACGAAAGTGAGACAGGTCGTCAGCCCCGATCCGCCGATCAGAATCAGTGCCGCCAGGCGATGGAATTTGGCGACTGCCGCGCCGCCGAGCGCGCAGGCGATGCCGACCGTCCATACCAGCGCCAGAGCCGGGTCGATTTCGTCGAACGCGACCGCCGCGACGCTGACACCGCGCGTGAGGGCAGGGACCGCAGCCGCCACCAGCGCCACACAGACCAGCAGCAGCAATTGCGGTTGCAGCCGGCGGGTGCCGAACACCCGTTCGATGCTGCGTGCCCAACGCCAAGATACCGTCACCAGCACCAGATCGAACAGCCGCTGGGTCTTGAACCGTCCGGCGAACAGCGAGCTTTGCAGCCCATGCTGCAGTGGTTCGCGCAGCAAAAGGTATAGGCCCATCCCGCCGGCCAGCGCGATCACGCTCATCAGCAGCGGCAAGTTGAATCCGTGCCAGACCGCGAGGCTGTAATACGGCGTCGCGGTGCCGAGCACCGCGTGCACGGCAAGCTGGAGAAACGGGCCGATCGTCAGCGACGGCACGATGCCGACCACCAGGCAGGTCAGCACCAGCAGTTCGACCGGAAACCGCATCCAGCGCGGCGGCTCGTGCGGCGTGCGCGGCAGGTCGACCGGCGGCGGGCCGAAGAACACCTCGCGGATGAAGCGAAGCGAATACGCCACGGTGAACATGCTGGCGAGGGTGACGATATAGGGCAGGGCATCGTCGAGCAGCGAGCCGTCATGGGTCTCGATGGTTTCGGCGAAGAACATTTCCTTGGACAGGAAGCCGTTCAGCAGCGGCACGCCGGCCATCGCCGAAGCGGCGACGATCGCCAGCGCGCCGGTCTTCGGCATGAACTTCCACAGCCCGCTGAGACGACGAAGATCGCGCGTACCGGTCTCGTGGTCGATGATGCCCGCCGCCATGAACAGAGACGCCTTGAAGGTCGCGTGATTGAAAACATGGAAGATCGCGGCGACGAGAGCCAGCGGGCGGTCGAGGCCGATCAGCAACGTGATCAGGCCGAGATGGCTGATGGTGGAGTAGGCCAAAAGACCCTTGAGGTCGCGCTGAAATACCGCCAGGTAGGCGCCGACCACGAACGTCGCGAGCCCGGTCGTACCGACGATCCACAGCCATTCATTGGTGCCGCCCAGCACCGGCCACAGCCGCACCAGCAGGAACACGCCGGCCTTCACCATGGTGGCGGAGTGTAGATACGCCGAGACCGGCGTCGGCGCCGTCATCGCCCGCGGCAGCCAGAAGTGGAACGGAAACTGCGCGCTCTTGGTCAGCGCGCCGAGCACGATCAGGATCAGGGTCGGTACGTACAGCGCGTGGCCGCGGACCTCGGCGCCGGCCGACAGCACGGCATCGAGGTCGTAGCTTCCGACGATGTGGCCGAGCACCACCACGCCGGCAAACAGGCACAGTCCGCCGGTACCGGTGATCGTCAGCGCCACGCGGGCGCCCTCACGGGCCGCGGCGTTGTGGTGCCAGTAGCCGATCAGCAGGAATGAAAACAGACTGGTGAGCTCCCAGAAGAACACCAGTTGAATGAGGTTTCCGGACAGAACGATGCCGAGCATCGCGCCCATGAAGCCCAGCAGGAACGAAAAGAACCTCGGCACCGGGTCGGACGGCGACATGTAGTAGCGCGCGTAAAGAACGACGAGGGCGCCGATCGCGGTGATCAGGCAGGCGAATGCCCAGGCGAATCCGTCCAGCCGCAATATGAAGCTCAGGCCGGCCTGCGGCAGCCAGTCGAGTTGATAGCGGATCGGCGCCGCACCGGCGCCGGGATAGAGGAAAGCCAGCAGTCCCAGGCAGCCGAGCGCGACGGCGGCGGCCAGCCAGGCCTCGGTGTTACGCGCATTGGCCGGCAACAGCGCCGCAATCAGGCTGCCGGCGAACGGAAGAAGGATGACCGCGAGAAGATAGTCGTTCTGCGGCATTCTTGCTCCTTCCAATCCGGGTCGTGTTTCCGCAGCCCTTTCGGCAACGTTTTCAACTAGGATTCATTTTATGGGGTCTGTGGACGTCGGGAGCAAGACCCATGACGCGCACCGGATCGCACGGCACCGAACCGGCAGCAGCCCAATGCGACGTTTTGGCTCAATCGCGTCAGCACGCCGTGTCAGCAATCGACGCCGCCGGACGCCTGCGCGCATGGCGTCGGCTTACTAGAGCTCGACGAGATCGACCTGATGATCGGGCAGGGACTGCGCGAGCTCAGCGACGTGGCGGTGATGGGTGAACAGGATCATCTGGCGCTGCTGGCCGGCGGCGGCGAGCAGGCGGAGCGTCGCCAGCGTCCGCCGGTCGTCGAAGCTGGCCAGGAGGTCGTCGCCAATGAACGGCAGCGGCTCGGAGACGCGGCGTTCGAGCAGCGCCAGCCGCAGCGCCAGAAACAACTGATCGCGGGTGCCCTCGCTCAGTCCGGACAGCGGTACCCGCTCGCCCGAGGCGCGGCGCGCCACCAGGGTCGGCTCGTCCTGGTCGCCGTAGTCGATGCCGAGCCCGGCAAAGGCATCCGCTGTCGCCAGCGCAAACAACTCGCCGGCGCGCGCCACCATCGGGTCCTGCACCTTGGCGCGATACAGCTCGACGGCCCGGCGCGCCAGCAGCGCCGCTGCCGAACGCTGCAGCCAGTCTTCGGAAATCGCCAGGAGTTCGGCGGCAGCCTCGCGGCGGCGGGCGGCGGCGCCGGCGGCGTCGCGGCCTTTGGTGAGCGAGTCCAGTTCGCGCTGCCGCTGATACAGCGTCGCCGATGCGTCCGAGATATCCTTGAGCAATCGGTCCTGCTGTTCGGTCGCGCTGGCGATGTCGGCCTGCAGCCGGTCGAAATCGATCCCCTCGCGCTCCTGACGAAGCGCGGTCTCGTCGTGACCATCGGCGATCTCGAACAGGTGCCGCCGCAGTTCGGCCTGCTCGGTCTGCAATTGCAGGCGGAAGGCGAGCCGCGACAGCAACTCCGGCACTGCGGCGCTATCAGCCCCCAAGGTTTCGCCGGCGCGCTGCAGCGTCTCGGTGCTCGCCGTGAGCTTGGCCAGCAGCGCACCGCGGCTGAGCGCCCGTCTGGCTGCGTTGTCGTGCAGGCGACGGCAGGCTTCGTTGGCGCGGCGGGCCTCGACGAGCCGTTCGGCGACGCGCGAAACGGCGTCCTGGTCCGCAAGGCTGCCGAGATCCGGCGCGACCCGGCCGACGAGGTCGGCGACGTCGCGCTCGAACTCCTGCAGATCCGACGTGATGGTATCGACGCTGCGGCCCTCGCGCTCGTAACTGGCGCGCGGCACGCCGACCGAGCTCCACACCGACAGCGCCGCCTCGGCCTGGGCCGGCGAGGCGTCGTCGGCGAGCCCGATCGCGCGCACGACTTGCGGCCAATGCTGCCGCAAATCGGCGAGCCGCTGCTCGCAGGTTGCGCGCGCCGCCTCGGCTTCGGTGAGCTCGCGCGCGATCCGGTCACGGGTCGCCGCGCGCGCCTTGGCGTCGCTCCAGGCCGCGACCAACTGATCATATCGCCCCTTGGCTTCGCGATACAGTACGCCCGCCGGCGCGTTCGCGTCGGGCTGTCGGCCGACGCTGTCGAGAAAGCCGATGATCGCCGCCTTGCTGTCGCTGAGCGCCATCTCCTGCACGGCGATGCCGGCACGCTGCAGGTCGCACTTCGCCAGCTTCGCGATGAGTTCGTCGAGCCGGTCGCGCCAGCGCAGCATCTCGGCCGCACCCGACGGATGAAGCCCGGAAGCCGCCCAGGCCCGTCTCCATCCCTCGGTGATATCAGCCAGTCCCTGCTGCAGGCCGGCGCGCTTTTCGATCTCGCGCTCCCGCTTGCTGCACGTATCCGACAGGCGCCGCTGCGCGGCTTCGTGCAGGGCCGCGCGTTCGGTGTCGATCAGCAACGAGTCAGTGATGCCGTCGATGGTGCGCGACGCTTCGGCGACGCGATCGAAGCGAAGCCGGCGTTCGTCGCGGTCGCCATCGAGGCCGTCGTAGAGCGCGCCGAGGCGGTCGTCGCGAGACCGCCGTGCTGCGATCAGATCAGTCTTGGTCGGTACCGCGCCGGCGTTCGACAGCTTCGCCAGCTCCGCCTCGGCGGCGGCGATCGCCTCGTCGAGCTTGGCGATCTCGTTGTCGAGCCGCTTCAATTCGGTTTCACTGAGTTCGAAGGCGCTGGCGAACTTGGTGATGGTGGCGCGATCAGGCACCGGCAGGGCGCGCACCCGGTCGAGCGGGCCGGGTGCCGGATCGAGCGCCGCCAGCGCGCTAGTGATCGCCTCGCTTTCGACCGCGAGCGCGGCACGATCCCGGCGCAGACGATCCTCCAGCGCCGGCACGTCGCCGAGCGCCTCGAAGCGCTGACGCAAAGGTTCCAGATCGACCAGGTGAGCGTCGTCGCCGGTCGCAGCGGCGCTGTCGAGTTCGCGCTTCGCCCGTGCGTGCTTGGCTTCGAGTTCGACCAGCTCCTCTGTGGCGCGCCGCATCTTTTCGAGGCGGTCGCGCGCTTCTGCGAGCGCCGGCTCGGTCGGCAGCGAAGCCAGTAGTTCGACGTGCGAAGCGAGCCCGAGCCGCCGCGCGCAATCGTCCAGCGCAGCCTCGGCGACGGCGCGGTCGTGGCGGCGTCGCGGTAGATCGGCCGCTGCCTTGCGCACCGCGCCGAGCCGCTCGCGCAGGGCGTCGATCGTGCCGGCTTCGGCCAGCAGCGCTTCGTCGACATCGATCGTCGCAAGCTCGGCGGCATCCGTCGCGGCCGCAGCATCGAGCGCGGCGATCTCGGCTTCGAACGAGATCTTGCGATCGAGCGCGGTGCGCCATTCGGCGAGGGTTGGTTCCGCCATAACCGGCAGGTCGGCCAGCGTGGTCAACTCGGTCTCGATGCGGTCGAGCCTCGCCAGTTGCGAGCGCACCCGTAGCGTTCGCTGCCAGCGCGACAGCTTGCCGCCGCAGGCGGCGTGCTCGGTCTTCAGCCGCTCCAACTCTGCTTCAGCGTCCTGCACGACGGCCTGGAGCTGCCGTAGCGCCTCGCGGGTGACGATGGCGTCGCGCAGTTCCTTGTCGGCGGCGTCGCGGCGGTCGGCCGCGAGATAGAACGGCTTGCTGGCGGATTTCCGCGGGGTGAACAGCTCGTCGGCCTGCTGCTGCAGGCGATCCTTGATCCGCGACAGCTCGGCCATACCGGCCGAACTCGCGGCCAATGTCTCGGCTAGATCGCCGCCGACGCTGAGCAGCTTGCTGCCGCCTTCGCGCAGCGCCTGCGCGGTCATGCCGAATTCGCGGTCGAAGGTGGCTCGCGAAGCGTCGCCGAGCAGGGCTGCGAAGTGA
>NZ_QPFS01000042.1:0-34758 GCF_010906995.1 Rhodopseudomonas sp. WA056
CGGTCACGTCGTCGGCGACGACGTCTTGCGGCTGGCGGCGGCGACGATCAAGCACACCTGCCGCCGCGACGACGTCGTCTGTCGCTACGGCGGCGACGAGTTCGCCATCGTGCTGCCCGGCACCGGGCTGCGCGACGCGCTGCTGCTCGGCGAGAAGATCCGGGCGGCGATCGCCGCTCGCGAACTGCACCGCCGGTCGACCCACGAAAGCCTGGGGCGGCTGCTGATCTCGATCGGCTCGGCGGAGTTCAGGCGCGGCGAAACGGTGGAGGATTTCGTCGAACGCGCCGATCACTGGATGTACGCCGCCAAACAGGCCAGCCGCAGTCGGTCGTTGTGCACGGCCGAGGGCACGGGGCGGCAGCCGGCCGCCGCCCAGCCCGGCCTTCTGTGGCACGACAGCTATGCCTGCGGCGAACCGACGATCGATCGGCAGCACCGCGAGCTGTTCGATCTCGCCAATGTCGTGCTCAGCGCCGAGATCGCGACGCTGGAGCCCGCCAGGCTGGCCGAGGTCGTCGAGCTGCTGATCGCCCGTGTGGCCGAGCATTTCGCCTATGAGGAGTCCGTGCTCGAAGCGATCGACTACGACGAGCGCGCGCGACACCGCATGGAGCACGATCATCTCCTGGCCCGCGCCAGACAGGTTTGCGACGCGATGTCGGCCGGCGGCCAATCCCTCGGAGAACTACGCGAATTCCTGGTGAATGCGCTGATCGTCGGCCACATGCTGCGCGACGACCGGCAGTTCTTCTCGCTGTTCGACCATGGCACCGCTGCGGTCCAGGAACTGGTCGAGGACGCGACGACGCAGCAACAACGCGAAAGACGGCAATCGCCGGTGTAGCGTTCGCGGCCGCCTTCGGGTGTGCAAAAACTCAGCGTCGAGCCGCGCGTGCGGCGGCATCCAGCGCAGCTTCGTCTTCCATCGAGCCGCGCAGACTGCCCTGCTGCGCCAGATGGGGGTACTGCCGCTTCATCTCGGCCTGGACGAATTTCACCGGCACGTCGAAATACGCGCCGTGCTCGCGGACATATTCCATGAACCGCGCGTCGTTGTTGTCGAACGCCTGCATCACCGCATCCGAGGAGCCGTCGAAGTCGAGCGGCGCGACGCCGAGCTTGTCGCACAGCGTGCGGTTGAAGGTCGGCGACGCCTTGACCCAGCGCGGCCCGGTGAAGCATTCGGCGTAGCCGTGCCAGGCGAAAAGATCTGTGCCCATCGTTCGGGTCAGGTTCTCGGTGGCGAGGTGATTGCGCACGTCGGCGAAGCACACCCGCGCCGGAATCCCGGAGGCGCGCGCCAGCGCGGCGAATGCCGAAGCCTTGCCGACGCAATAGCCGCGCTCGGCGCGCAGCACGCTGGAGGCGCGGAAAATCTCCGGGCTGGAAAAGTCGACATACGGATCGTAGCGGACGTCGTCGCGCACCGTCAGGTACAGCGCGCGAAGCTTGTCGGCGAGCGTTTCGGCGCCGCGCGTCGCCTGCGTGGCGCGGGCGATCACCTCGGGGTGGTCGCTGTCGATGAATTCCGCCGGTGCCAGGCAGACCGCGATCTCGGACGCGGCCTTGGCCGCGGCGGCTTCGGCGCCGCCGGCGCGAGGCTCAGACCGCATGCAGTTTAGGCCGCGCCGACAGCACATTGCGGGCGATCACCACCGGGCAATCCGGGGCATGCTGGATTTCGTCGCCGGTCTGCAGCCACGGCACGGACGCACCGCACAATTTGCACTGATTGTGCGCGCCGCCGTCCTCTTCGGAGACGATCTCGATGGCCGTCTTGAGGAGCGCGGTGGCGATTTTGCGAACGTCTTCGGCGGTGGTGTCAGTCATTGGTCGGTTCCGTGAAACGCGTGGCGGCCGGCGGCCGGCGCGGAAGTGTGCCGCCGTTCGGCGGCCGTTGCAACCGAGCCTGGCGGTTCGGCTGTGCGATCAGTTGCAGGGGTAGCGGCGGCCGTCCTGGCCGCGATAGGCGGCGGCGCCTTGGCCGCACAGCGCCGATAGCGGTCCGTCATAGGTCGCGTAGGTCCGATCCGGCCACACCGGCGGGCCGAAATTGTGGCTGTAGGCCGCGCGTGACGGCAAACGGAAGCGAAAGTCCGGGTGCAGAAACGGGTGATCGGCGGGTGCGGCGTAGCCATGGTGGGGATGGTGATGATGGAGGCGATGCTTGGCGCCGGCCAGCGCCGGTGCGGCGCTCGCGATCGACACGATGGTCACGGCACAGATCAGTCTTGCGGCGGTCATGGCGGACTCCGGTTCGTTCCCGAACAGGAACGCAGCCGGCCCGCGGGAGTTTCATGGCGGATCCGATCCTCGCCGGGTCAGCTCCGCTCGGCGGCCTCGGCCCGGGCCGGAGCGGTCCGCCCCGCCACGGCGTCGGCCAGTCGCTCGATTTCGGCCGCGATGGTGTCGGCGTGGGCGTGATGCGCCATGTGGCCGGCGCCGTTCAGCCGCAGCAGCCGCGCCTGCGGTACCGCCTGCGCCAGCGCCTCGGCATGGACCTGCGGCGGCACCACCGGATCGGCGGTACCGGCCACGATCACGGTCGGCACCTGGATGGCGGCGTAGCGCGGGACGTGGTCGATGAGCTGATCGCGCAGCCCGGCATATTCCTCGAGGCTGGCGGCGAACCGCTTGGCGGTCAGCGCCAGCGCCAGCCGGCTGCGCTCGGCATAGTCGGCGGGCGGCGTCTCGGGCCGGAAGATCCGCGCCGAGATTCGCTTCATCATCGCCAGCGACAGCGGCGGCAGCAGCGTATAGGTCACCAGCGGCTTCATCAGCACTTCGGCGGCGCGCTGGAACAGCGGCAGCCCCTGCGGCCGCGGATGCGTGGTCGGATTGATCAGCACGAGGCCGGCGACGGTATCGGGGTTGTCGAGCGCGTAGCGCAGCGCGATCAGCCCGCCGAACGAATGCCCGACCACGATCAGCGGTCCGGCGTTGCGATCGCGCAGCACCTCGCGGATCAGGGTCACCTGATAGGCCGGCGAGGCGACCGGTCCGGTGCCGGTGACGCTGTAGCCCTGGCCGGGACGGTCCGGGATGATCACCCGCAGCCGCTGCGCCAGCCGTTCGCCGAGCGACATCCGCATGTCTTCGCAACACAGATTGGCGCCGTGCAGCAGCAGCACCGTCGGCCGGGCCGCAGCAGCCGGGCGGGCCGGGGCGAGATCGAGCGCGTGCATCCGCACGCCGTTGGCGTTGATGAACACGCCGCGGGGCGGATAGCGCGCCTCCAGCCGGCGTGCCAGCCAGCACGACACCCAGCCCGCCGCCGTGAACAGCGCGACGACGCTCAGCGCCAGCAAGATCAGAGTCGTCATCGCATCCTTCGGCCACAGGCGATCGGCCGCGGACGACTCCGCGGCAATCTGCGAAGTTGAGCACGCGGGCGTGATGCCGCAATTGATCTTTCGCAATGGTCCTCCCGGGTTCGGAGGCTAGGTCTCGGCAGGGTGATCGACCGCGGATCATGATGTTGCAGAAAACCGAGCAGATCGACGCGCCGCGGCCGCATCTGGCTGCCCGCTGGGCCGGCGCATTGCGGCGTCACAAATGGTCGGTGCTCGGTTTTGCCGTGGTCCTGATCGTAGCTGGGCTCGGCCTCGGCCGGCTGCTGCTCGGGCCGGAAGTGGTCGCGGTGCAGGTGCAGCGCGGCAATCTGGTCCAGACCGTGGTGGCCAGCGGCCACATCGAAACTCCCTATCGCGTCGAAATCGCCAGCCAGATCACCGGCACCGTCAAGGACGTGCTGGTGAAAGAAGGCCAGCAGGTGCACCAGGGCCAGCAGCTCGTCGCGATCGAGGCGTCGGAATTGCGGGCCTGGGTGGTGCAGGCCGAAGGCGCGGTGGCGCAGGCCCAGGCGCGGGTGCGCCAGCTTCGCGAGTTGACCAAGCCGGCCGCCGACGAGTCGCTGAAGCAGGCGCAGGCCAACCTGCTCAACGCCGAGGCGATCTACGAGCGCGCCTCCAAGCTGGCAGCCTCCGGCTACGGCACCAAGGCGACGCTCGACGACGCCACCAAGAATCTCGACGTCGCCCGCACCCAGGTGCGCACCGCCGAGCTGCAGGTGTTCACCTCCAGCCCCGGCGGCAGCGATTTCGTGATGGCCGAGACCCAGCTCAGCCAGGCGCTCGCCAATCTCAACACCGCGCAGGCGCGGCTCGGCTACGCCACCATCGTGGCGCCGCGCGACGGCGTGCTGATCACCCGTGCGGTCGAGCGCGGCACGGTGGTGCAGCCGGGCAAGGCGCTGCTGGTGCTGGCGCCGGCGGGCGACATCCAGATCGTGGTGCAGATCGACGAGAAGAATCTCGGCCAGCTCGCGCTCGGCCAGCACGCGCTGGCGTCCGCCGACGCCTATCCGGACAAGCGGTTCGATGCGACGCTGAGCTACATCAACCCGTCGGTCGACATCAATCGCGCCTCGGTCGAGATCAAGCTCAAGGTCGACGATCCGCCGGACTATCTGCGCCAGGACATGACGGTCTCGGTCGACATCGCCACCGCGCGGCGCGACGACGTGGTGATCGTGCCGGCGCGCGCGGTGAACGACGCCGCCGCGGCGCCCTACGTGCTGAAGGCGAGCGGCGGCCGCGCGGTGCGCCAGCCGGTCAAGCTCGGCCTGCGCGGCGTCGGCTTCTACGAAGTGATCGACGGTCTTGCTCCGGGCGACCGGGTGATTCCGCTCGCCACCGGCGTCAAGCCGGATCAACGCATCCGCGCGGTGCTGCGATGAAGCGCTGGCTGCCGTTCGAGTGGATCGCCGCGGTGCGGTTTCTGCTCGACGGCGCGGTGCAGACGCTGGTGATCGTCGGCGGCATCGCGATCGGCGTCGGCGTCATCGTGTTCATGTCGGCGATGCTGGCCGGGCTGCAGGCCAATTTCATCAAGCGGGTGCTGACCTCGGTGCCGCAGATCCAGTTGCTGCCGCCGGATCAGGTGGCGCGGCCGCTGCGCGATGAGCCCGGCACGGTCGAAGCCGCGGTGGTGCAGCGCCCGACCCAGCGGATGATCTCGATCGACCAATGGCCGAAGATCCGGGCCGAGATGCAGGCGCGGCCGGACGTCGTCTACGCCGCCGCCACCGCGTCGGGCTCGGCGCTGGCGCTGCGCGGCGACACCAGCCGCGCTGTCACGCTGTACGGCATCGAACCGGAGATCTATTTCAAGATCGTCAGGGTGCCGGACTTCATCGTCGCCGGCGACGCGCAGGTCACCACCGAGGGCATCCTGATCGGCATCGAGTTGGCGCGCGATCTCGGCGCTTCGCTGGGCGACAAGATCATCGTGTCGACGCCGCTCGCTGGCAACCGCATCCTCACCATCAAGGGCATCTTCGATTTCGGCAACAAGGCCGCCAACCAGCGCAACACCTTCGTCACCTTGCGCAACGCCCAGAGCATGCTCGGGCTGATCGGCGGCGTCACTTCCATCGACCTGACGGTGGCGGACATCTACACCGCCGAGACCATCGCGCAGGAGATCCAGGCGATGCTGCGGGTGAAGGCGGATAGCTGGATCAAGACCAACGCGCAGTTCTTCACCGCGGTGCAGGCGCAGCAGAACTCCAACACGCTGATCCGGCTGTTCGTCGGCCTGTCGGTGGCGTTCGGCATCGCGGCGGTGCTGATCGTGACGGTGATCCAGCGCTCCAAGGACATCGGGATCCTGCGCGCGATGGGCACGCGGCGCGGCCAGATCCTGCGGGTGTTCCTGATCCAGGGCGGGCTGCTCGCTTTCGTCGGTTCGGTGCTCGGCTCCGCGCTCGGCGCGCTGGCGCTGTTCACCTGGCATCGCAGCGCGCGCCAAGTCGACGGCAGCGAACTGTTTCCGCTGATCCTCGAACCAGATCTGTTCGGCTGGGCGGCGGTGCTGGCCACTGCGACCGGCGTCGCTGCGGCGATCGCTCCGGCGCTGCGCGCCGCACGGCTCGATCCGGTGGTGGCGATCCGTGGCTGACGTTCTCGAGCTCGATGGAATCCGCAAATCCTACAATGTCGGCACGCCGGTCGAGACCGAGGTGCTGCACGGCATCGACCTGACGATGCGGCGCGGCGACTTCCTGGCGCTGATGGGGCCTTCCGGCTCGGGCAAGTCGACGCTGCTCAACATCATCGGCCTGCTCGACCGCCCGACCGGCGGCCGCTTGCTGATCAACGGCGAGGACACCGGGCAGCTCGGCGACTCGGCACTGACGCATCTGCGCGGCCACGCCATCGGCTTCGTGTTCCAGTATCACTATCTGATCTCGGCGTTCACTGCGCGCGAGAACGTGATGATGCCGATGCTGGTCGATCGCGGCCGCCCCGATACGGCGATGGAGCAGCGCGCCGACGAACTGCTCGACCGCGTCGGCCTGTCCAAATGGCGCAACAACAGCGCTTCCAACATGTCCGGCGGCCAGCAGCAGCGCGTCGCGGTCGCCCGCGCGCTGGCGATGGACCCCGATCTGGTGCTCGCCGACGAGCCGACCGGCAACCTCGACACCAAATCCGCCGACGACGTGTTCGAACTGATGCGCGAGATCAACCGCGAACGCGGCACCACGTTTCTGCTCGTCACCCACAACGACGATCTGGCCGCAAGGTGCGACCGCATCGTGCGGGTGGTGGATGGCAGGATTGCGGGGTAGGGCAAAGAAGACGCTGCTTTAGACGAGGCATGGCACGTCGCCCGCGTCACACTCCGCCGTCATCGCCCGGCTCGTCCGGGCGACCCAGTATTGCAGAGTATTGGCTGGTCGCGCAGGGCGTCGCCAGAGCCGCTCTGGAATACTAGATCCCCCGCATTCGCGGGGGATGACAGCTGGTGGTGGGGCAGCGCCAATCGTTCAAATAAAAGGATGCGCGGGGCTGGCCCCGCGAATCCGTCGTCACTTCTAGCGTTGGTGGTTAGTTCGTAACCCTCGCCTCAAGCACTTCGCCGAACATCTCCCAGCGATCGCCCTTGAAGCGCATCAGTTGCATCTGCTCGATCGGAAAGTGATCGGTCGGCGAGGTGTTCATGGTGATGCCCGGGAGCAGCGAGGCCGGCGCGTAGCCCTTCAGGCTGGTGGCGACCTTCATGATGTTCTCGCGGGTCAGATTATCGCCGGCCTGCTTCAGAATGTGTTCCAGCGTCTGCGCCGCGCCGTAGGAATACAGCAACAGGCCGTTGGAGCGATCCGAGCCCGGCATGTACTTCTGCAGGAAGGCGTCCCACTCCTTCACGCCCGGATCGTCCTTCCAGGTCGGATCGGTCGGATCCTTGACGTAGCTCGCGGTGATCGCATCCTGCGCATATTCCATCCCGGCCGGCTTGATCACCGCGCCGACCGACGACGACACGTTGTTCAGGACGTGAATCGGCTTCCAGCCGAGTTCGCCCATCTTGCGGATCGCCAGCGCGGCGAATTTCGGCGTGGAGAGATTGAGGAAGAGATCGGCGCCCGAAGCCTTGAGCTTGGCCATTTGTGAATCGATGGTCGGATCGGTGATGTCGTAGGTCGCCTCCGAGATGATCATCGAGGCCTTGGCGCCGAACCCGTCCTTGACGCCCTTGTAGATGTCCTTGCCGTAGTCGTCGTTCGCCACCAGCACTGCGATCTTGGCGTTGGGGTGGGTCGCCATGATCCACTTCGCATAGATTCGTCCCTCCGCCTGATACGGCGGATTGAACGGCATCGTCCACGGATAGGTCTTCGGATCGTCGCCGAACCGCGTGCCGCCGCTCGACAGCATCAACTGCGGCACCTTCTTCTGGTTCAGGTACTTCATGACGGCAGTGTTCGAAGGCGTACCGAGGGTGTGGTACAGAAACAGTACTTCGTCGCCCTCGACCAGCTTGCGGGTCTGTTCCACCGCCTTCGGCGGCGAGTAGGCGTCGTCATACGAAATGAAATTGATCTTGCGGCCGTTGATGCCGCCTTTCTCGTTCAGCATCTTGACGTAGGCGCTCTGGACCTGACCGACGATGCCGTAGGCCGACGCCGGGCCGCTGTAGGGCACGAAATTCCCGACCTTGATTTCGGTGTCGCTGGCGCCCGGACCGTAGGATTTCTGTGCGAACGCAACGCCGGGGGCGAGCAAAGACGTCGCCGCGATGACGGCCGCAAGTCCGAAAAGTTTCATCTGTTTCCATCCCATTTTCTTGGCGCGATCTTTTCGATCGTCACGGCGGCGATACTAGGCATGTGCGGGCCGAGGGCGCAATGCCGATCGTGTGAATCGATCACGCGCATGGGACGTGTTGCGCGCCAATACGATCGGCAATGGCACAGCGCCGCTGCCGGTATGCGCGAAGGAGGTGATAATTTGCTTCGCGCGGAATTTACGACAGGCGGTGGAGGGCGGCCTCGCAGCCAGCGATGAACTCCGGCCGCGCCATTGCCGACGAGAAGGTGCGTTACCGCGTCTGCGGCGTGGTGCGGTCCTCGGCCTTGAAGTACTTGCGGGCGTAGGCGACGATCTGGCCGTCGCTGGGGTGATCGGCGGTCTCGACCGCAGCGATCTTCGCCTTCAGGGCGGGGTTGTGATCTGCGATGTATTTTTCCAGCGCGTGCTTGGTCTGGGCCGGGCCGACGATCAGCACGATGCCTGCATCGGCGATCGCCTCCATGGTGGCATGGAGGAAATGCTCGTCCACCGCCTCGTGACCCGAGCCGACCGCGCGGTGATGGTGGATGTGGCGGTTCGGATTGTCGGCGTGCACCACCAGCTTGTCGGCCTCGGACGGGTTGAAGTGAAAAACCCGCGCTTCGCGGTGGTCGATCCAGATCACGGCATGGAAATGGGGGCTGGTCATGGGCGGTCTCCCGGCTTCTAGTGCGGTTCGCAGGCAGCGACGATCGCGCGGCCGCTTGTCGGGGTCGAGACTACGGCCCGTCGCAGCGTTTGGGCTTGATCGGCCGCAACTTTGGCCGACAGCCGGGCAATCGCTCAGCCGGCGTGGCGCACGGGGCGGCCTTCGATCGGATAGGCCGGGTCGTTGTAGCCGGGGGTGGAGGGATGGCCGCTCGCCACCAGGGTGTCGATCAGCGCCTCGTCTTCGGCGGTGAAGCTATAGTCGAGCGCACGGACGTAGTCGTCCCACTGCTGTTCGGTGCGCGGGCCGGCGATCACCGAGGTCACCAGCGCGTTGTTCAGCACCCAGCCGACCGCGAACTGTCCCGCGGTGGCACCCCTGGCTTCGGCATGGGCGCGGATTTGCTGCGCCAGCTTCAGCGACTCCGGCCGCCACTCGGTCTGCAGCATCCGCTTGTCGGCGCGGCCGGCGCGGCTGTCCTTGGAAGGCTCCGCGTCGGGCGCGTATTTGCCGGTGAGCACGCCGCGCGCCAGCGGCGAATACGGCACGATGCCGAGGCCGTAGAAGCCGCAGGCCGGAATGTGCTCGACCTCCGGCATCCGGTTCATCGCATTGTAATAGGGCTGGCTGACCACCGGGCGGTCGATCCCGAGGCGGTCGCAGATGTTGCAGATCTCGGCGACCCGCCAGGCGCGATAGTTCGAGACGCCGAAATAGCGGATCTTGCCGGCGCGAATCAGATCGCCGATCGCCCGCACCGTTTCATCGAGCGGCGTCGCATGGTCCTCGCGGTGCAGGTAGTAGATGTCGATCCAGTCGGTGCCGAGCCGCCTCAGGCTGTCGTCGGCGGCCTGGATCACGCGGCGGCGCGACAGTCCGGCGCGGTTCGGTCCGTCGCCCATCGGGTTGGCGACTTTGGTGGCCAGGATCCAGTGCTCGCGGTGCGCCGCGATCGCGCGGCCGACCACTTGCTCGGAGCCGCCGGTCGAATACACGTCGGCAGTGTCGATGAAATTGATCCCGCCGTCGCGCGCCTTGTCGATGATCCGCGCCGAGGTCGGCTCGTCGGTGGCGCCGCCGAACATCATGGTGCCGAGGCACAGCGGCGACACCTTCAGGCCGCTGCGGCCGAGCGAACGATAGTCCATGGGGCTTTCCTTCGAGATCATTTTAGACGCGGCAATGCAGGCGGCGGCCACCGCATTTCAGATCATAGCCGCCCGCGGCCGTCATTGCGAGGAGCGAAACGACGAAGCAATCCACCTCCGAGCACTGGGCTGGATTGCTTCGCTTCGCTCGCAATGACGGAGAGAGGCGTCGAGAATATCGATGCCTTCGAAGTCAGTGCCCGCTACTTCTTCACCAGCGGGCACGCCGGATCGGGCGGGCCGAATGCGTCCTCGCCCGAGATCTTGGTGAGGATCTTGTAATAGTCCCACGGATATTTCGATTCGTCGGGCGTTTTGACCTGCACCAGCATCAGGTCGTGGACCATCAGGCCATCTTCGCGCAGCTTGCCGCCACGAGCGAAGAAGTCGTTGACCGGCTGGTCCCGCATCTTCGCCGCCACCTTCAACGGGTCGTCGGTGCCGGCATCCTTGATCGCCTGCAGATAGTGCAGCGTCGCCGAATACACGCCGGCCTGCCACATCGTCGGCATCCGGTCCATCTTGGCGAAATAGCGCTTGGACCATGCGCGGGTGTTGTCGTCCATGTCCCAATAGAATGACGTCGTCAGCAACAGGCCCTGCGCCGTTGGCAGACCAAGCGAATGCACGTCGGTGATCAGCGCCAGTAGCGCCGCCATCTGCTGGCCGCCCTTGAAGATGCCGAATTCGCCGCCGGTCTTGATCTCGTTGACGTTGTTGGGCGGGCCGGCGGCGATGCCGATGATCTTCGCCTTCGAGGCCTGCGCCTGCAGCACGAACGAGGACACGTCCGAGGTCGCGAATGGCGGCCGCACCGAGCCGAGCACCTTGCCGCCGCTCTTGGTGACCATCGCGGCGGCGTCCTTCTCGAGCGACTGGCCGAAGGCGTAGTCGTCGGTGATGAAGAACCAGGTGTCGCCGCCGCGCTTGACCACTTCCTGTGCGGTGCCGACGGCGAGCGCGTGGGTGTCGAACACCCATTGCATCGCGTAAGGCGAGCAGAACTTGCCGTGAAAATCCGCCGCGCCGGTCGACTGGGTGATGAACAGCCGCTTCTTTTCATTGGCGATGTTCTGCACCGCGAGGCCGACCGCGGAGACCGGCACGTCGAGGATCAGGTCGACCTGTTCGACGTCATACCAGCGCCGCGCCAGCGTGGCGCCGATGTCCGGCTTGAGCTGATGGTCGCCGACGATCACCTGAATCGGCTTGCCGAGCACGGTGCCGCCGAAATCCTCCACCGCCATCTGCGCGGCGGTGACGGAGCCCTGGCCGGTCGGCGTCGAGGCCGGGCCGTTCATGTCGGTGAGGATGCCGAGCTTGACGACGTCGTCTGAGACTTGCGCGCGGGCAGCGGAGGACGACAGCAGCGCAGCCGTCATCATCGCCGTCGCAATCGACTTGGCGATCATTCCGTTTCTCCCTTGTTCCGGCTCTGCGGCCGTGTTGTGTTGACGAAACTTACACCATTCTGCCGCCGCCGCAATTTGCCGGCGGCGCGACGGCCGGGGACCGATGTTCGCGATTCTGGGTTTGGGGTTTCTGCTCGGGATGCAGCACGCCCTCGAGGTCGATCACATTGCCGCGGTGTCGACGATCGCGGCGCGTCGCAGCGGCGTCGCCGACATCGTCAAGCACGGGCTGACCTGGGGGCTCGGCCACACGCTCACGCTTTTTCTGTTCGCCGGCGTCGCGCTGGTGATCGGGCACTCGATCCCCGAACAGGTCGCACAGCCGCTCGAAGGGGCGGTCGGGTTCATGCTGGTGGCGCTCGGCGGCCATCTGCTGTGGCGGCTGTGGCGCGACCGGGTCCACGTTCATGTCCATCAGCACGACGACGGCGTTCGCCACGTCCATCTCCACAGCCACGCCGATCGGCTGATCCACGACCGGCCGGCCGCGCATCATCACGTCCACGGTTTCCGCTGGCGTACGTTGCTGGTCGGGCTGATGCACGGCATGGCCGGTTCGGCGGCGCTGCTGGTGCTGGCGGTGTCACAGGCGCCGAGCCCGGCACAGGGGCTGCTCTACGTCGCGCTGTTCGGGATCGGTTCGATGGTCGGGATGGGAGCGCTGTCGGCGGTGATCGCGGTGCCGCTGGTGATTTCGGCGCGGTCGCTGACTGTTGCCAACCGCGTCCTTCAGGTCGCCGTCGGTGTGCTCACGATCGCAATCGGCTTCGGCACCATTCACGCGACGCTGCTGGCCTGACGGGCGTCGGCGTCGCCAGGTACTCGCCGGCTCGGCGTCACGCGATCCTGCGCAGCGTCTCCGGCGCGGGGAGGAGAGCGTCGGCCAGCGGTTCGGGGGCCGGCTCGTACACCACGTAGCGGTCCTTGCCGAGCTTCTTGGCATTGTACAGCGCGGCGTCCGCCGCCGCGATCAGGCGCTCCGGATACATCCCGATCTGCCGGGTCCACTGCGCCACGCCGATCGACGCCGCGATCCGGATATCGGCATCGCCCTGCGCCGACGCCGCGCGGCTCTCCTCGACGATGTGGCGGGCGATCATCGCGCCTTCGCGCAGCGTCGTGCCCGGCATCACCACGCAGAACTCGTCGCCTCCGGTGCGCGCCAACAGGTCGCCGGGGCGCAGCCGCGATTGCGCGGCACGCGAGAAGCGCCGCAGACACTCGTCGCCGGCTGCGTGGCCGTGACCGTCATTGATCGCCTTGAAGCCGTCGAGGTCGATCGCCAACACCGTGAACGGCTCGCCGGTCTGCATCGAGATCGCGCACTGCTCCGACATCCGCTGCAGCAGATGCCGACGATTGGACACACCGGTGAGATCGTCGAGCAGCGCCAGAGTCTCGACCTCCGAGCGCAGCCGGTCGATCGCCATCAGTACGAAGGCGAAGTTCCAGGTCATCGACAGGAACACCAGCGCCAGCACCAGGCTCGCCTGGAAGTCGTTGAAGTGGACGATCGACAATTCGCCGCCGACGCCCATCAGCGCCGCGGTCGAGCGGATCAGATAGACGCTCAGGATCAGGCTGGCGATCACCGCGGCCATCCGCGCGCCGGGGTTGCGGCGTCCGGTGCGGGACATCACCAGCGGAAGGGTCGCGACGATCGGCGTAGCCTGGGCCGCGGAATACACCACGATCCGCATCGCCATCGAGTCGACCACGAAGACGAAGAAACTCAGTCCGATCGCCGCAGCTCCGGTGACGATGAGCGCGAGCCGCCACGGCACTGGCCGTCGGTAGAATTCGAACATCCCCATCGCCGACAGGCAACAGGCGAACACCACCAGCGTGCCGCCGACAATCAGTGAGAATTCGACGTTGATGATTAACCGCAGCATGCCGACGACCGAGCCGGTCGCGAGTACGAAACAGGCCGCCGTCATGTAGCGCGCCGGCGTGAAGTTCGGATAACTTCGCGTGACGTGGATCCAGACCAGACCCAGCGCGACGAAGTTGATCAGGAAGACGAGCCAGAGGGTCGGCATGCTCAACATGCGTGTCTCCGGTCGCAGGAAGTGATCGAACTTCCAATGACTGCGTCCCGCCGTCTCATGGATACTCCTAAAGTTGAGCCGAGGGTGCGCCGAGAGCCTTTAACGGAATCTGATCAGGCTTCGCAAAAATACGAGTTGGTTTTGAATCAGTGAACGGCGCCGCAGCATTGCGGCGAGGACGGACGTTCACTTCGCATTAACGCTGACGATTTGCGCGAAATAAGCGAACAATTGTGGATAACAACACGAAATACTTTCGCCAGCCGCTAGAACAGGCAGCGAATCTGTTCGGATCAAAATGGAGGCGGTTGCACGATCGGCGAGTCCGGTCCCGTCTCGTGTGGCGTTAGTATCCATCAGCTCAAGAGGACGAGATGGCGAAGAAAGCCAAGAAGGCGAAGACCGTCGCCAAGGCCAAGAAGGCCAAGACGGTGAAGAAGGCCGCCAAGAAGGTCACGAAGAAGGCGACGAAGAAAGCCGCCAAGAAAGCGACGAAGAAGGCGACCAAGAAGACCGTGAAGAAGGCCAAGACAGCCAAGACGGTGAAGAAAGCCAAAACGGCCAAGAAGGCCAAGAAGGCTAAGGCATAACTGCCACGGAGGCGCCCATCGACGGGCGCCTCCGCCGGCCGATGCGGACCGGTGACGGCTCCGCCGCGGCATGGCGTCGTCGCGGAGGGGCGGCATTGCGGCCGGCAGGGCTTGCCCAGCCGCCGGTTTAGGGGCATAGGCGGCTTCAAATGCGACAGCCGCTCTTATAGGGTCCGCCGACCTCGCGGCCGCATCCCGCCGCCCCAACCCCCGAAACCGATGAAGATCACCCAAGCGTTCCGCTTCGAAGCCGCCCATTATTTACCCAACGTGCCGGAGACCCACCGCTGCAAGCGGATGCATGGGCATTCCTATCGCGTCGAACTGCAGCTCAGCGGCCCGGTCGATCCGTTGACCGGTTTCGTGGTGGATTTCTTCGAGATCGAGGCGGCGTTCGGACCGCTGCTGAAGCGGCTGGACCACCACTGCCTCAACGAGATCGAGGGGCTGGACAATCCGACCGCCGAGAACATCGCGGTCTGGATCTGGCAGCGGACCAAGCCGGAGCTGCCGCAGCTCTGCGGCGTGCGGGTATATGAGACCCCGGATTGCTGGGCCGACTACGCCGGCGAAGACGACTGATCAGAAGACGATTGATCATCGGGGCGGCTCGATCGCCGCCCGTTCCGGGAGGGAGCGGCAGGGCGGGCAGCCCGTGCCGATCAGGCGCGCACTGGCGCCTTGCTGCGCTCGGCTTCGGTCTCCTGCTCCCAGCGCAGGATGGTCGCGTACAGATTCTGAAATTTGCTCGCGGTCTCGCCGTCGAACATCGGGTCCTTGCGATCGTCGATCCGCGAGTCGATCTTGGCCCAGTCTTCGGGAGTGAGGGTTTCGAGCGCGGCGGGAAACAGCAGTTGCTCTTCCTTCAGCATGTGGCGGCGCTGGTGCTCGATGAAGTCCTGCGCGGCGGCGTGGAAGGTCTGGCGCGGCAGTTCCTGATCGGCGAGGACATCGTCCACCACCTTGGCGAAGTGAGCGAGCCGATCCACCTCCAGCTCGTGTTCCTTCTCGATGTCGCCGACCGTTCCGGCGACTGCGGGGCTGCGCTCCTTGAGGATCTGGTAGACGACGTCTTCCTTCGGGTGATGGCAGGCTTCAGGGTATTCCTTGAAGTACTGAATGATCGCCTGAAAGATCTCGTAGTCGGGGCGCTCGCGGCGATCGAAGACGCTGAGCTCGCGTTCGAGCACGTCGAGCAGGCGCGCGATGTTGCGGTGCTCTTCGTTCAGCATTTCAATGATTCGTGACATGGCCGGGACCTCGATGTCGCTATCCGCAAACACGGAAAGATTTGCGGCAAACCTTCGCGACCGCAAAATACGTCCAATCGACCGCCAATCCTTGCGTTAGATCAATGGGACGCAGGCGGCTCTCAGTCGCAACCCGGACATCTCACAACACGGCTCTGCGCAAGCGAAGCGCATTGCCGATCACGCTCACCGACGACAGCGACATCGCAGCGGCGGCGATGATCGGTGACAGTAACAACCCGAGGCTCGGATACAGGATGCCGGCCGCGATCGGAATGCCCGCGGCATTGTACACGAAGGCGAAGAACAGATTCTGCCGGATGTTGCGCATCGTCGCCTGCGACAATTTGCGGGCGCGGACGATGCCGCCGAGATCTCCCTCGAGCAGCGTGACGCCGGCGCTCTCCATGGCGACGTCGGTGCCGGTTCCCATCGCGATGCCGACATCGGCGGCGGCGAGCGCGGGGGCGTCGTTGACGCCGTCGCCGGCCATCGCGACCACGCGTCCTTGCCGGCGCAGCTTGTCGACTACGGCGCTCTTTTGATCGGGAAGCACTTCGGCTTCGACATCGGCGATGCCGAGCTTTCGCGCCACCGCCCTCGCGGTGACCTGATTGTCGCCGGTCAGCATGATCACCTTGATGCCGTCGGCGGCGAGCGCCGTCAGCGCGTCAGGTGTCGACGCCTTCACCGCGTCGGCGATCGCAAACAGGCCGGCGAGGCGGCCGTCGATCGCGACGTGAACCACGGTGTCTCCGTCGCTGCGCAGCTCGTCGGTCTTGGCCGCGAGCGTGTCGGTGTCGACGCCGATCGACGCCAGATAGGCCGGATTGCCGATCACCACGGTCCGGCCTGCGACCAGGCCGGCGGCACCCTTGCCGCTCGGCGCGTCGAAATCGGCGACGTCGGCGAGATCGAGACCGCGCTCCTTGGCGGCGCGGACGATGGCGTCGGCGAGCGGATGCTCACTGGCGCGCTCGACGCTTGCGGCGAGCCGAAGAAGCTCGGTCTCGTCCGTGCCGTTGGCCGTGACGATCGCCACCACGCTCGGCCTGCCTTCGGTGAGCGTGCCGGTCTTGTCGATCACCAGGGTGTCGACCTTCTCCAGTCGCTCCAGTGCTTCGGCATTGCGGATCAGCACACCGGCCTGCGCGCCGCGGCCGACGCCGACCATGATCGACATCGGCGTGGCGAGACCGAGCGCGCACGGGCAGGCGATGATCAGCACGCTGACGGCGGCGACCAGCGCGAAGGTCAGCCGCGGTTCGGGGCCGAACGTCGCCCAGGCGGCGAACGCGATCAGCGCGGCCAGCACCACCGCAGGCACGAACCAGCCGGCGACGAGATCGGCGATACGCTGGATCGGCGCGCGCGAGCGTTGCGCCTGCGCAACCATTTGCACGATGCGCGCCAGCATGGTGTCGCGGCCGACCTGATCGGCGCGCATCACGAAGCCGCCGGATTGGTTCAGCGTGCCGGCCACCACCTTGCCGCCGGTTTCGCGGCTCACCGGCATCGACTCGCCGGTCACCAGCGATTCATCCAGCGTGCCGCGGCCTTCGACGATGGTGCCGTCGACCGGTACCTTCTCGCCGGGACGCACACGCAGCCTGTCGCCGACGGTGAGACTATCGATCTCGACCTCGTGCTCGCTGCCGTCGGGGGCGATCTTGCGGGCGGTCTTCGGCGCCAGGCCGAGCAGCGCCTTGATGGCGCCGGAGGTGGCTTCGCGGGCGCGCAGTTCCAGAACCTGCCCGAGCGCCACCAGCACGGTGATGACCGCCGCGGCCTCGAAGTACACCGGCACCGTGCCGCCGTGACCCCGGAACGCCGCCGGGAACAGTTGCGGCGCGATCGTCGCAATCAAGCTGTAGATGTAGGCGACGCCGGTGCCCATTGCGACCAGCGTGAACATGTTGAGGTTGCGCGTCACCACCGATTGCCAGCCGCGCACGAAGAACGGCCAGCCGGCCCACAGCACCACCGGCGTCGCCGACACGAGCTGTATCCAGTTCGACAGCGCCGGGTCGATCAGGCCGTGGCCGCCGACCAGATGGCCGCCCATCTCCAGCACCACCGCCGGCAGCGCCAGCACAAGGCCGATCCAGAACCGCCGCGTCATGTCGATCAGTTCGGGATTGGGCGCGTCGTCGAGCGATACCAGTTCGGGCTCGAGCGCCATCCCGCAGATCGGACAGGTGCCCGGTCCGACCTGGCGGATCTGCGGATCCATCGGGCAGGTGTAGATGGTGCCTTCCGGCATCGCCGGCTCCGGCTTGGCCTTGTTCTTGTCCAGATACGACACCGGATCGGCGGCGAATTTGGTTTGGCAGCCTTCGCGGCAGAAGTGATAGGTCGTGCCCTTGTAGGCGAAGCGGTGCTTGCTGGTGGCAGGATCGACTTTCATCCCGCACACCGGGTCGATCACCTTGCCGTCGTCGACGGCCGCGCCGTGAGAAAGACCGGCGTGATCGTGCGCGCCCCCGCAGCACGACGATGCGGCAGCCTTGGCGAGATAGCGCTGGGGATCGGCGGCGAACTTGGTGCGGCAGCCGCCACAGCAGAAGTGATAGGTGGTGCCGTCGTGATCTAAGCTGTGCTTGCTGGTCGCGACGTCGACACTCATGCCGCAGACCGGATCGATCGCCTTGGTGGGCGCGTGGTCGCCACCGCCGCAGCATGAGGACGTTGCCGGCAGCTCCGTCAGTTGATGCAGCTTCGGAGCCGGCTTCGGCGGCAGCGTGAACGGAGTCGCGGCCTTGGCGAGGACGCCCGCCGGATCGGCCGCGAATTTTTCGCGGCAGCCGCCGCAGCAGAAGTAATAGGTCTTGCCGTCGTGATCAAACCGATGCTGCGCGGTCGCCGGGTCGACGCTCATGCCGCAAACCGGGTCGATCGCCGTCGCCGTAGCGGTGGACGAGCGACTCGTGCCGCCGCCGCAACAGGACGAGGTCGCCGGCGCGCTTGCGCCCGCTGATCCGCAGCAATCCTGGTTCTTGACAGGGGCGTCGTGCCCCGCATGCTCGCCGTCGCGCATCGCGTCACCCTGGCGCTTGTAACCCATACCGTGTAGGGGTATATATCCGACATGCACAAGGACATCAAGGCGTCGTGTCAAAAGCGGCTGGGGCGGATCGAGGGACAGGTGCGCGGTATCTCCAAGATGATGGAGGAGGGGCGCTACTGCATCGATATCGTCACCCAGATTTCGGCGGTCCGCGCCGCGCTGCGGCGGGTGGAGGAAGAGGTTCTGAAAGATCACGTCGCGCATTGCGTCGAGCACGCGATCACGAGCGGTGACAAGAACGATCAGCGCCAGAAGATTGCGGAGTTAATGGAGGTGATCCGTCGCTCCGACCGCTGAGGCGGCGGCGGCGCAGGTGCTCAGCGTCGTGGTGCGGTGGTGGTCGGGGTGCCGAACAGCGAAGCCTTCACCGCAGTGAAGCCGTCCGACAGATGCGTCAGGCCGCACGACACCGGATCATTGCTGCTGCAGGCGTAGCGCGGCGTCTCCGGCGTGCGTTTGCGCTCGGCGCGCTTCTTCTCGGGGCGCGGTCGTTGCTTGTCGGCCGCGGCGCGGCGCTCCTCCACGACCGGCCGGGGTCTGGGCAAGGGCGGCGGCGGCTCCAGGGTCTGTCGCTGTTGCTGCTGAAGCGCTGCGATCTGCTGCTGCTTGGCGGCGAAGGCCGCCGCGATCATCTGCCGACGGCGCTGGTCGAGGAACGCGGTGTATTCCTCGTCGATCTTGCGCAGTTCATCCGCGGTCGGATTCGGCCCGGCAAGGTCGAAGCTGCGGTTCTGCATGAAATCGAAGTAAGTGTAGCCGCCGCCGGGTTTGCGTCGGCCGGCGAATCGGGCATCGCACTGCGCCGCCAGCGCCGTCCTGGCCTCGCTGCTGTCGGCCTTCGCCTCGCCCTTGGCGACACAGTCTTCGTAGTCGACCGGCTCTCTGTTCGGCCACCACTGCGCCTGGGCGCGTGTCGCCGGCGCCGCGATCCCGATCAGGATCGCGAGCTGAAGCACTCCGAGCTGGTGTAGTCCGGTCATGCCCGTCCCGCGGCTCGAGTAGCGGCCTATCGCTGGGGATTCCGCAGGGGCTGGGGCTGTTTGTCAAGCCGCGCGGCGGGCGTTGCGGGACGAATGCACTTGCAATTTAACTTACATGAAGCTCGACATTGAGCCGACTGCGACCGCCTGGCCGGGCAATAGTCGCAGAAGTGCTCGGCTGCGCCGGTGTCATCGTCCTAACTGCCTCGGCCTTCGCTTCCGACGCCGGGTTGTGGTGCCACGCCTTCAAGCGAAGTGAATCCTTCGTCCGACAACGCGCTAGTCAGCTTCGGCGAATTCCTTCTGGTGCAGCCAAGCGGTATGGCGCGGCGGCTTCCTGGTCACCGCCCATTCGTCGACCATGGCGTGGGCGACGTTCTTCATTTGCGAGAGCTGTTCCGGCGTCGCGGTCCAGACTGCGACCTCGAGCCGGTGTCCGTTCGGGTCGCGGAAGTAGATCGATTTGAAGATCGTGTGATCGGTTGGGCCGACGACGTCGAGCCCCTCGGCCTCGGCGCGCTGCTTGGCCGCCATCAGCGCGTCGAGGTCGCCGACCTGAAACGCGATGTGCTGCACCCAGTCCGGCGTGTTCGGATCGCGGCCCATCGGCGGCGAGTTCGGCAGCTCGAAGAACGCCAGGATGTTGCCAGCGCCGGCGTCGAGAAAGACGTGCATGTAGGGATCGGGCGCCTTGGTCGACGGCACCTTGTCCTCGGCGATGGCACCGATCAGCTCCATGCCCATCACCCGGCCGTAGAACGCGACGGTTTCCTTGGCGTCACGGCAGCGATAGGCGACGTGATGAATCTGCTGGATCTGCATGGTGTCCTCCCGATTGTTTGGTGCGTTTGATCCGCATTGGATCAAACCGGCCTCTCGGGAGGTTGACGTGGATCAACCAGCAGCCCCGGCGCGAGCTTCGCGCCGGCCGGCGAGGTCGCGGACGGGCGGGCCGATCAGGCGGCGCTCTGTTCCGTCAGCACCGACTGGTCGTGTTCGATGTGCTCGAGCTGGGACAGCTTGGTGGTGGTCTTGCCGCGGCATGACCAGGAGATCTGAGCCTCGTCGCCGTTGATCGACAGGATGATGCCGGTCGCACCGCCCTGGGTGGTGACTTCGTCGCCGACCGAGAAGGTCTGGTTGGCGAGTGCGGCTTCCAGCGCGGCACGGAGGCAGAACAGTTCGCTGCCGTTGGCGGCGCGGAATGCGGCGGCGGCCTTGGCAACCATGTCTTCGGTGACTTTGAGCTTGTGGGCCATTGCACGTACCTCGATTGGTCCGATCGTGGAGGGCTGCGACGTTGCCGACCCGCACGGAAGAACCACGCGGCGATTAGGCTGCTAGATGTGGTATTTTCCGTTAAAGTTGCAGCTCCGTAAGGATACTGATGCCTGCTCCATTACCGTCAGCGGTAATAATCCACCCGAAAGCGGAATTGCAATTGAGCTGCATCAAAACGACGAACGCGCGCCGAAGCGCGCGCTGTCTTGAAGCGTGAGCGGTGCCGCCGTCAGACGGCGATCGAATGCCGGACCGAGGAGTTGCGCAGATAGGTGTCGAACACCGACGCAACGACCCGTGACAGCCGGACGCCTTCCGGGGTCAGCGTCAGCTTGCTGCCGTTGCACACCACCGCGCCGTCGCGCTGCAGCTCTGCGAGCGAATCCTGCTCCGGCGCGTACCAGTCTTCGGCGTAGCCGAACGCCTTGCCTGCGGCGGCGAGATCGACCTTGCCGTCGCACATGATCCGTTCGATCACATGCGCGCGGAGATTGTCTTGCTGGGTCAGCGCATGGCCGCGATGCACCGGCAACTGGCCGGCGGCAACCGCGCGCGCCCATGCGCCGGTTTCGCTGATATTCTGCACGTAGCCGCTCGGGGTGCGGCCGATCGAGGTCGAACCAAGGCCGATCAGGGTTTGGGCGGCGTCCGCCGTGTAGCCCTGGAAGTTCCGGTGCAGTTCACCGGTCTTGGCGGCGATCGCCAGCGTGTCGCCCGGCAGCGCGAAATGATCGATGCCGATCCGCCCGTAGCCGCCCTTCACCAGCGCCTCCGCGGCGGCGTCGGCCTGGGTTGCGCGCAGCTCCGGCTTCGGCAGCGACTCGTCGGGGATCATTCGCTGGTTCTTGGCGACCCACGGCACGTGGGCGTAGCCGAACAGCGCCACCCGATCCGGCCGCATCTCGACGCACTGCTCGACGGTGCGGCGCAGATCCTCGGCGGTCTGATAGGGCAGGCCGTAGATCAGGTCGAAGTTGATCCGCTCGACACCGGCCGACTTGAACTGCTGCATCGCGCGGGCGACCATCTCGGGCGGCTGGATGCGGTTGATCGCTTCCTGCACCTTCGGGTCGAACTCCTGCACCCCGAAGCTGGCGCGGGTGAAGCCGAGCTCGCCGATCTTGGCGGCCATGCCGGCGGTCAGGGTGCGCGGATCGCTCTCGATCGCCACCTCGGCGTCGGGCAGAAACTCGAACCGCTCGCGCAGCAGCGTCATCACGGCGCCGAGATCCTGCGGATCGATCACCGTCGGGGTGCCGCCGCCGAAATGCAGGTGGCGCACCGGCATCGTGCCGGGCAGGGCGTCGGCGACCAGATTGATCTCGTCGATCAAGCTCTCGACGTAGTCGGCGACCGGATCGTATTTCGCCGCCAGCTTCATGTTGCAGCCGCAGTACCAGCACATCTGCTTGCAGAACGGCACGTGTAGATACAGCGAGATCGGCTCGTCGGTGTCGAGCTGGGCGAGCCAGCCGCGATAGATCGACTCCGGGAAGTCCTTGGCGAAGTGCGGCGCGGTCGGATAGCTGGTGTAGCGCGGCACCGAGCTCTTGGCGTATTTGTCGAGGGCAGACGACATAGTCGTGATCTCTTTCATCGCCCGCGGATCAACGCGCGGAAAGGGTTTCTGACTGACCTGCGATCGGCTTGGATCGTCGGCTGGCGTAAATATTGGCGGCGTCCGGAATCGAGGTCCAATCCGCCACGAAGCGACAGCATTCGTCGCCCTTCGCCCCGCAGGCCGTTTCGGTCACTCGTGTATAAGGCGACACCAGAACCTGGAATAGCCGTTGAAATACGGAGGCGTGCCAGACGCAGACGTGGTGATCGGCGTGTTCCCCGGCACACAACGGATTGGCGGCGATTTCGAACGTCACCGTTTTTCCCACGCTGGCAGTGAATCTGCCGGAACCCGCAAAGGTCCAGGCATGTGCCGTGATCGCCTTGGTCAGCATCCTGGCGGCAATCGAGGCCGGCATAATTTTCAACACGGCCTGGGCCAGCTTCGGAATGCGATGGGCGAGGATGTAGTCACCGGTGCGCAGCCCCGCGTCGGCGAGGATCGCCGCGGCCTGCGGCTGCGGCAGCACGCGGCGCACCGCCTGGTGGATCGCAGCCACCGGGCGCTCGTCGACCATCGCCGACGGCGGCTCGGCGAGCCAGTCGCTCGCCGCCGCCTCGGAGAAGATCTCCTTCGCGGCCGGTTGGAGACCGGCCGCTTCGAGTGCGTGGATCAGTTGGATGACGGCATTGGGTCCGATCTCGGACGCCGCCGCATGCGCTCCCACGTCAGTGGCGGGTGACCGAACCTGCGTCATGGGTGTTTTCCGCCATGCGGCTGGTTACGGACTTGGCGAGCGCTGCCTTGGCGTCCGCCTCGCTCTCCTCCATCTGCTCGGTGCCGCCGCCGCAGGCCGAGACGATGGCCATCTGCGATGCGGCCGCCTTGCGGGAGCGGTCGGCGTTGGCTTCCCAGTCCGCCATCTGCGCGTGCGAGATCTTGCGGGTGGTGTCGAACTGGAAGTCGACCTTCTTCTTCGATTGCGGCCCCCAATAGCCGACCCGGCCGAGATCGTAGAACTTGCGCTCGAAGCCGGCCTTCAGGAACGCCTTCAGGCAGCCCAGCAGATAGCGCCGGCGTCGGCCGCTGCCCGACCAGGGATAGGAGAAGAACGCCTTGTACATGTAGAACCGGCGATAGTTGTTCATCACCCGGTCGAGCAGTTCGCCACGTTCCATCGCCGCCGGCTTCACGATCGGGGTGACGAAATTGTACTTGGCGAAGTCGAACACCTCGACCTTGTCGCTCAATTCCTTGAACAGCGGCGTGAACGGCCAGGGGGTGTACATCGACCAGTTGGCGAGGTCCGGCTTCCAGTCCATCGCCATCCGATAGGTCTCTTCCAGCGTCTCCGGGGTTTCGCTGTCGAGGCCGACGATGAACTGCGCCTCGGTCACGATTCCGGCTTCGCGGAGCAGACGGATCGCCTTCTTGTTGTCGGCGATCTTGGTTTCCTTGTTGAACAGGTCGAGCTTGAGCTGCGCCGCGGCCTCGGTGCCGAGCGAGACGTGCATCAGACCGGCTTCGTTGTAGAACTTCAGAAGCTGCTCGTCGCGCAGGATGTCGGTGACGCGGGTGTTGATGCCCCACTGGACCTTCTTGTTCAGGCCGCGGGCGATCAGCTCTTCGCAGAACTGGATGAACTTCTTGCGGTTGATGGTGGGCTCTTCGTCCGCCAGGATGAAGAAGCCGACGTCGTACTTCTCGACCAGTTCCTGGATCTCGTCGACCACCTTCTTCGGGTCGCGGACGCGATAGTCGCGCCAGAACTTCCACTGCGAGCAGAACGAGCAGGTGAACGGGCAGCCGCGCGCCATGTTGGGGATCGCAACGCGGGTGTTCATCGGAATGTAGCGATACAGGGTCCAGTCGAGGACGCCCCAATCCGGCTTGATCGCGTCGAGATCCTTGACGGTCGGCGCGGCCGCCGTGGCGACGATCTGGCTCTCGCCGTTGGAGCCTTCGGTGTAGGCGAGACCCTTGATCTCGGAGCGATTGGCCGGCCAGTTGCCCGAGGCAACGGCGCGCGCCAGCTCGACGACGATCTCTTCGCCTTCGCCGCGGACGATGACATCGACCCACGGCGCTTCGCTCAGCACCTGCTGATACATGAAGGTGGCGTGCACGCCGCCCAGCATGGTGACGATCTTCGGATTGATCTGCTTGGCGACCTTCAGAGCCTCTTCGGCCGCGTAGATCGAGGGAGTGATCGAGGTGGCGCCGACCAGGTCGGGCTGATAGTCGGAGATGATCTTGGCGAGACCTTCACTGGAGATCTCTTCGGTCATCGCATCGACGAACTTGATGTCGGTGAAGCCGTTCGCTTTCAGCGCGCCCGCCAGATAGGGGGCCCATGCCGGCGGCCAGTGGCCGGCGATCTCCGCGCCACCGGAATGATAATTCGGGTGAATGAGAAGGATGCGCACTGACTTTCTCCCATGATTGTCAAGAAACGATGACATGCGCAATGTCAACGATTGTTGACGCAGATCAAACGAATGGTGCTTTGGTACTAGGCGAGACGCCGTCTGCGTCTCGCCGCTGAGAAGTCGCGGCGAGGATCGCCGCGCAGATCGGAAGGATTCACGACTCCGCTACGAAGTTGGTGTCGTGGCTGAGAGCATCCAGCGTATCGACGTTCAAGCAGTAGCGCTGATAGCTGGGGACCAGCGTACCGGCCGCGATATCGGCATCGCACTCCTGCTTGTGATCGCATATCGCGCAGTTGCGCCGCAGGTCGTTCAATAGCATCGGCTCCTTCTCCGCGAGCGCGCGGATGCTGATGCGCAGCGCTTCGAGCAGGCAGGGTAGTTCCTTGGCGCTGGTGCCCTTGGTTGCGAGAGCGCGGACTTCGGAGGGCGACAGGCCGAGATCCTTGACCATGTTGGCCATCGCCCGGCCGAAGGCTTCGAGTTCGCTCGGACTTCCTGCAATCTCTTCCCACTCTCTGACGACGTCGGCGACGGCTTCGGTCACGGGCGCGTTTTGTGTCGGCTTGCCGGGTGCGGTCATGAGCGCCTCCAACGCAACTTGCGGGGCGATATACTCATACAAGCACGCGCGCCCCATTGCGCTGGATCAAGGAGTGCAACGCGGTTGCGATCGATCAAAGACAGGCCGTAAACTTCGGCCGGGCCGAGCGAATTTTCGTCCGGGATGAAAACGCGACGGCGCCGGAACGACGATCGGAAACCGCCCTTGCCGGAGCGGTACAGGGAGCAGGAGGGGGCGCGGTGCTGCTGGGGCTTTTCGCCGACATTCACGCCAATCGGCCGGCGTTCACCGCATGCCTTGCCGACGCCCGCGCGCGCGGCGCCGAGCGCATCGTCCTGCTCGGCGACTATGTCGGCTACGGCGCCGATCCGGACTGGAGCGTGAGCACGGTGCGCGATCTGGTGGCGGACGGCGCAATCGCGGTGCTCGGCAATCACGATGCCGCGATCGGCAATCCGAAACTGCAGATGAACGCCGAAGCGGAGGCCGCGATCGAATGGTCGCGCGGCCAGCTCGATTCGGCGCAGCGCAAGTTTCTGGCCGATCTGCCGATGCGCCACGAGGAGCACAGCCTGCTGTTCGTGCATTCGGAAGCGACCCGGCCGGAGGCCTGGATCTACGTCACCGACACCTCGGTCGCGTCGCGCAGCATGCAGGCGGTCTCGGCTCACGTCACCTTCTGCGGTCACGTCCACAAGCCGGCGCTGTATTCGCTGTCGGTCACCGGCAAGATGACCACCTTCGTGCCAACGGCCGACGTACCGGTGCATCTGTTGCCGGGGCGGCAGTGGCACGCGGTGCTCGGTTCGGTGGGGCAGCCGCGCGACGGCAATCCGGCCGCAGCCTACGCGTTGTACGACACCGTCAAGCACGAGCTGACCTATTGCCGGGTGCCGTACGACGCCGGCGAAGCGGCGCGGCGGATTCGCGACAACGGCCTGCCGCTGTGGCTGGCCGATCGCTTGCTGGTGGGGCGCTAGGCGATGGACCAGGCCGTGTTGGAGCCCGGATCGACGCTCGACGGCTTCATCATCGAGGAGGCGATCCATCGTGGCGGCATGGCGACCCTGTTCAAGGTGCGCCGCGACGACGATCCGATGCCGATGGTGATGAAGATCCCCCGGCTCGGCGAGGGCGAGGATCCCGCCGCGATCGTCAGCTTCGAGATGGAGCAGATGCTGATGCCGCGGCTGTCGGGGCCGCACGTCCCGAAATTCGTGTCGATGCAGGACTTCTCCACCCAGCCCTATATCGTGATGGAACGGATCGCCGGCGAGCCGCTGCTCGCGCGCCTGCCGGAGCTGCCGCTCGGTGACGACGAGGCCGTCGCGATCGCGGCCAGGATTGCCACCGCGATTGCCGACCTGCATCGCCAGCACGTCATCCATCACGACATCAAGCCCAGCAACATCATGTTCCGCCCCACCGGCGAGGCGGTGCTGCTCGACATGGGACTGGCGTGCAGCGATCAGCTCCCCGACCTGATGCAGGAGGAATTCCGGCTGCCGTTCGGCACCGCGCCCTACATGGCGCCGGAGCGGCTGCTCGGCGTGCGCGACGAGCCGCGCAGCGATCTGTTTGCACTCGGCGTGCTGCTGTATTTCTTCACCACCGGGGTGCGGCCGTTCGGCGAGACCGAAACGATGTACGGGATGCGTCGCCGGCTGTGGCGCGACCCGCAGCCGCCGCGCAAGCTGCGTCCCGACTATCCGCCGTGGCTGCAGGAGATCGTGCTGCGCTGCCTGGAGATCGAGCCGGCTTGGCGCTATCCGACTGCGGCCCAGTTGGTGTTCGATCTCACTCACCCGACCGAGGTGAGGCTGACCACACGCTCCGAGAAGCTAAAGCACGATCCGCTGCGCACCGTGCTGCGCCGCCGCTTCAACAAGGAACTGACGCGGTCGCGGGCAGCCGAGACGATGGCGGCGCATCTGGCTTCGGCGCCGATCGTGGCGGTGGCGATCGACCTGGCCGAAGGCTCGGCGGCGCTGAACGAGGCGCTGCGCACCACGGCGTCGAGGATTCTCGCCACGCTGCCTTCGGCACGACTGGCATGTCTCAACGTGCTCAAGCTTGGACGCATGACCATCGACCGCACCCTGGACGAGCACGGCCACAACAAGCACGTCGATCGCCTGGTGCAGCTCAGGCATTGGGCGGAACCGCTGAAGCTTGAGGACGATCGTCTGACCGTCCACGTGCTCGAGGCGGTCGATCCGGCGACGGCGATTCTCGAATTCGCACAGGCCAGCCGCGTCGATCATATCCTGATCGGCGCACGGCGCAGCTCGGTGTTGCGTTCACTGCTCGGCAGCGTCTCGGCCAAGGTCGCGGGCGAAGCGGTCTGCACCGTGACGATCGTGCGTGAAGCCCAGGTCGCGCCGCCGCGGAGCGCGCCGCGGCAGGCGGCGCAGGACGCGTGACCCCGCATCGGGCGGGCCGGCACCGGCAGGTGCGGGAAGCCTGGATCAGTTGATCATCAGCCGGTCATCGACCGCTGCTACGCCGGGTGTCGACCATGCGGCGTTTTGCGCGGCGCGGCGCTCGTCCCAGGTATCGACACGGCCTTCCAGGATCACGATGTTGCCGTTCTTCACCGTGACGCGGATGCTCTTGGAGTCGATCTCGGCGTGGCGGCGCAGCGCCGACTCGATCTTTGCCCGGATGCAGGAATGATCGGCGAGCGGATTGTTGATGACGATGTTGTTGGTGACGCCGGTCACCCCGGCGAGCTTGCGGACGTCGTCCTCCGCCGCGGCGCGCTCGAAGTGCCAGTCGACCGTACCGGTCAGCGTCAGCCAGCCGTTCTCGACCTGCACGTCCACCGAGCTTGCGGGAACCAGCACGTTCCAATCCAGCAGATCGCAGGCGCGCTGCGCGATCTGATCGTCGGCGGTGCGATTGAACGGATAGCGGACCTCGATGTGATCGGTGATCGCGTGAACGCCCTTGACGCGCCGCGTCGCCGCGATCGCCGCGACCTTTTCGGCGTAGCAGATCACGTGACCGCTGAGGATGACGTTGTCGTTCTCGACAGCAACCTTGATGTGGCCGCTGTTGAAGCTCGGATCGAACTCGAACTCGTCAAGGATGTTTTGACGAAGCTGGGACTCGGACATTCGTGGCCTCAGGAGTACCGCTACGTTGACGCGCGGCATCTTCGTTGGTCGCGCTGCAAACACATTGATCAGAATCAAGAAGATTGCACCGTCGCGAT
This sequence comes from Rhodopseudomonas sp. WA056, assembly GCF_010906995.1. NCBI lineage: Bacteria > Pseudomonadati > Pseudomonadota > Alphaproteobacteria > Hyphomicrobiales > Nitrobacteraceae > Rhodopseudomonas > Rhodopseudomonas sp. WA056. The sequence continues at coordinate 28,339 of NZ_QPFS01000042.1, forward strand.
TGATCCGCATCAAACATCGTGCCGGTTCGTCCGTCGCAGCACTGTCATTGATGCAGATGCGCACCTCACATGCGCGATGCGAGGAACGCCGTCGCCGCTGCTGCATGATTGGTCGCATTGCGTGGCGTTCGCGCATGACTATGTCACGCAAAGCTGACACTGTACCGCAGCCGATACGAGTGGCGCCGCGGTTTCGCAATACGTCGTTCCGGCGTCGATACGACTTTCGCCTGCGGTGCGAAGGGCTGCTCCTATGCACGAGCAGCCCACTCTGCCTCTAACCTGGAGATGATGATGTCCGACGTGTTGTCCCACGAATTGTTGCAGAAGATGGACGCCTATTGGCGCGCTTCGAACTATCTGTCGGTCGGACAGATCTATCTTCAGGACAATCCGCTGCTCGACCAGAAGCTGCAGCTCGAACACATCAAGCCGCGCCTGCTCGGACATTGGGGCACCACGCCCGGCCTCAATCTGCTCTACGTGCATCTCAACAGGCTGATCACCGAGCACGATCTCGACATGATCTACATCATCGGTCCCGGCCACGGCGGGCCGGGTCTGGTCGCGCACGCCTATCTGGAAGGCACCTACACCGAGCGCTATCCGGCGATCGAGCGCAGCCGCAACGGCATGCAGCGACTGTTCCGACAGTTTTCATGGCCGCACGGCGTGCCGAGTCACGTTTCGCCGGAAACGCCCGGCTCGATCCACGAAGGCGGCGAACTCGGCTACTCGCTGGCGCACGCCTATGGCGCCGCGTTCGACAATCCGAATCTGATCGTCGCCTGCGTGGTCGGCGACGGCGAGGCGGAGACCGGTGCGCTGGCGACGAGCTGGCATTCCAACAAGTTTTTCAATCCCGCCCGCGACGGCGCGGTGCTGCCGATCCTGCATCTGAACGGCTACAAGATCGCCAATCCGACGGTGCTGGCGCGGATCACGCCGCAGGAGCTGACCGATCTGATGCGAGGCTACGGCTACGAGCCGCACTTCGTCGAAGGCGACGATCCGGCGCTTGTCCACCAGACGCTGGCCGCGACGCTGGAACGCGTACTCGGCGACATCAAGGCGATTCAGGACAAGGCCCGCAATCACGGCGCCACCGAGCGGCCGCGCTGGCCGATGATCGTGCTGCGCACGCCGAAGGGCTGGACCGGACCCAAGCAGGTCGACGGCAAGCCGGTGGAGGGCACCTGGCGGGCCCATCAGGTGCCGATCGCCGATTTCAAGACCGCCGAGCATCTGACGCAGCTCGAAGACTGGATGCGCAGCTATCGCCCCGAGGAGCTGTTCGACGAAACCGGCAAGTTGCGCGACGAATTGCAGGCGCTGGCGCCGACCGGCCGCCGCCGCATGAGTGCCAACCCGCACGCCAATGGCGGCGAACTCCTGGAGCCTTTGTCGCTGCCGGATTTCCACGACTACGCGGTGACGGTTGCGGCGCCCGGCGCGCTGAAGGCCGAGGCGACGCGGGTGCTCGGCAGCTTCCTGCGCGACGTGATGAAGAACAGCCTCGACAGCCAGAATTTCCGGCTGTTCGGCCCTGACGAGACAGCGTCGAACCGGCTGGATGCGGTGCTGCAAGTCTCGCCGAAGGAGTGGATGGCGGCGATCGAGGACGTCGATGTCGATCTCGGCCCCGACGGTCGGGTGATGGAAGTGCTCAGCGAGCATCTGTGCCAGGGCTGGCTCGAAGGCTATCTGCTGACCGGCCGCCACGGTTTCTTCTCGTGCTACGAGGCGTTCATCCACATCGTCGATTCGATGTTCAACCAGCACGCCAAGTGGCTGAAGGCGTGCGCCACGATTCCGTGGCGGAAGCCGATCGCGTCGCTGAACTATCTGCTGACCTCGCACGTCTGGCGCCAGGACCACAACGGCTTTTCCCACCAGGATCCCGGCTTCATCGATCACGTCGCCAACAAGAAGTCGAACGTGGTGCGGATCTATCTTCCGCCGGACGCGAACTGCCTGCTGTCGGTGGCCGACCACTGCCTGCGCAGCCGCAACTACGTCAACCTGATCGTGGCCGGCAAGCAGCCGGAGTGGCAGTGGCTCGATATCGACGCCGCTGTGCGTCACTGCACCGCCGGCGCCGGCATCTGGAAATGGGCCAGCAACGACGATGGCGATCCCGACGTGGTGATGGCCTGCGCCGGCGACGTGCCGACGGTCGAGACGCTCGCGGCCGTGATGCTGCTGCGCGAATACGTTCCCGATATCCGCATCCGGGTCGTCAACGTCGTCGACCTGATGGTGCTGCAGCCGAGCTCCGAACATCCGCACGGCATGGACGATCGCCGCTTCGACGAACTGTTCACCACCGACAAGCCGGTGATCTTCGCCTTCCACGGCTATCCCTGGCTGATCCACCGGCTGACCTACCGCCGCCGCAACCACGTCAACATCCATGTCCGCGGCTACAAGGAGGAGGGCACCACCACCACGCCGTTCGACATGGTGGTGCTGAACGATCTCGATCGTTATCGGCTGGCGCTCGACGCGATCCTGCGCATCCCCCGGCTCGCCGGCCAGCGTGACGCCGCGACGTCGCGCTACTGGGCGACGATGCAGCGGCACAAGCTGTATATCGGCGAGCACGGCGACGATCTGCCGGAGGTTCGCGACTGGCGCTGGTCGATCTGATCCGGTCGGGACCGAGGGCCGGCGCGATCCGAACAATTGCGCCGGTTCGGTCAACGCCGCGTCAACTACCCGGGCATCCGACTGCGCGTTCGGCGGCGCGGTGTGCGATCGAATTAACCCCTGGTTGCACGGGTCTCGATATTGCTCGGCGACCGATTGACGGGGAGCCGAGCGATGCGCAGCGAAGAACGGACAGATCTGGCGCAGGCCGGACCAAACGCCGACCGCGTGCTCGGGCTGCTCGACCTGCTGGTGGTCGACGATGACCTGGTGCAGCGCATGCTGATCGCCGGTGCAGCCGAAAAGGCCGGCTACGCAGTCACTCATGCGGCGACCTGCGCCGAGGGTATCGCGCTGATCCGCGACAAGCATTTCGACTGCGTCACGCTCGATCTGAAGCTCGACGACGGCGATGGTGCCGACGTGATGCGGGCGATGGCGGCGGCGAAATACGAAGGGCCGATGATCGTGATCAGCGGTATGAACTCGCAGCATCGCCGCGCTTCGCGCGATCTCGCCAAGTCGCTCGGCATGGAGCTGTTGCAGAGTTTCCCCAAGCCGATCGATCTCGCCGCACTCCGCATCTCGCTCGCCAATCTGCGCAGCACCGTGGCCGGATTGCCGATCGTGCATTCCTGGGGCGAGGTGCGCGGCCCCCGGTTCGAACGCAATAGCTGAAAGCTGCGGCGTGCATCCGTGCGGCCGTCTGAATTGCGGTGCGCGACCCTCAATCGTCGTCTTTGACTTAAGTCTGATCGTTTACTCGATTCACGATCGCGCTTCACTGATTGCGTCGCCCCGATAGCGAACTTCTCGCCCAAAATCGGCAAATCACGCGGTTTTTCAGACAGTTTTACGAATAGGATAGATTTGGCTTTCTATCCTCGGAATCTTCCCAAGTAACGACCCATCCCTTGGGCAGCGTGCGTACTTCCGTTTCCTCGGTGCGATCCGGTGAAGCGTCGGAGAGTGGCGTACCTTGGAGATATTGAATGTTGATTATCATTCTAAAGTCGAATCCCGGTGAGGATTCCGTTGGTGCTCGAGTAGCCGACCGGAGGATGTTTCGCCGTGGCGGCAAATGTCTGAAATTGGCCTGAACGCCAGCGAGGCAAAGCGGGGCTGTCGCTTTCCGAAAGGTTCACGCGTCGATTGTAGCACCGCGCCCGAGCAGCGGTCGTCGTGCTCCCGAAGCCCGGCATCGGCCGGATGACCTGCAACGAAGCAGCCTGCGCCCGGTCTCGGGATGGCTGCGAAATCGAACAAATACGATCACGTCAGGCGAGCCCACCGGCTCGGAGCTGTTTGGAGTCTGAAATGCGCAAGAACTTGCCCGTCACCAGCGACGAGTACGTACTCGAAGATGGCACGTTGATCGTTTCGAAGACCGACGTCAAAGGCAAGCTGACCTATTTCAACGAACAGTTCGTCGCGGCGTCCGGTTTCAGCGAACAGGAATTGATGGGGCAGCCGCACAACATCGTGCGTCATCCCGACATGCCGGCCGAAGCGTTCCAGAACCTGTGGGACACGCTGAAGGCCGGACGGCCCTGGGTCGGCGCGGTGAAGAACCGGCGTAAGAACGGCGGCTTCTATTGGGTGCTCGCCAGCGCCACGCCGCTGTGGGAGAACGGCGAGGTGACCGGCTACATGTCGGTGCGGACCAAGCTGCCGGCCGATCAGCGCGCGGAGGCGGAGCGCGTCTACGAGCTGCTCGCGGCCAACAAAGCCCACGGCTACAAGATCGACGACGGCATCATCCGCCGGCGGTCGTGGCTGGACAAGTTTTCCGTCTTCACGCGGACGCTGAAGGCGCGGCTGACCACGCTGGTGACGGTGCAGGCGGTGCTGTTGATAGCCGTCGGCGCGGTCGGACTGTGGTCGACCCGCGACGCCAACCTGCGGCTGAGCACGATGTTCGGCCACCGCGTCGTGCCGCTGGAACAGCTCTACGTCATCAACGACCGGATGCTCGACAACGCGATGGCGCTGAGCGGCGCCGCGCTGCTCGCCAAGGCCGGACAGCAGGTACCGGATCTGACCCAGCGGATCGAGGCCAATTCCAAGACGCTGCTCAAGACCATCGCCGACTATCTGGCGACGGATCTGAGCCCGGAGGAGAAGCGGCTGGCGGAGTCGTTCGTCGAGCGCCGTCGCGCCTATGGCGAGCAGGCGACCCGTCCCGGCCTGCAATTGCTGCGGGACGGCAAGATCGACGAGCTCAGCGCGCTGGTGACCGGAAAAGGAAAGCAACTCTACGACCTCGCCAAGGCCGACCTCGACGGTCTGGTGGCGATCCAGACGCGGGTGGCGAAGGCCGAGTACGACGCCGGTCAGATTCAGTATGCCATGCTGTGGGCGATCTCGCTGGCGCTGCTGTCGCTCGGGCTGCTGCTCGGTATCCTGAACGGCCGCTTCACGATGCGCGCGATCACAGTGCCGATCGGCCGGCTGAACGCCGCGATGTCCAACATCGCCCAGAACAAGTTCGACAGCCGCATCGTCATCGATCGCGACGACGAAATCGGGGTCGCGCTGCGCAACATCCAGGCGATGCAGAACCAGCTCTACTTCACCCGCGAGGAAGAGAAGGATGCCGCTGGCAGGATGGCGCTGCAGCGCAAGCTCGACATGCAGCGGCTGGCGAACGAGTTCGAAGCCGCCGTCGGCGAGATCATCGAGACCGTATCGTCGGCGTCGACCGAACTCGAAGCCTCGGCCGGCACGCTGACTTCGACGGCGGAGCGGTCGCAGGGGCTGACGGTTGCCGTGGCCGCGGCGTCCGAGCAGGCCGCCTCCAACGTGCAGTCGGTGGCGTCGGCGACCGAGCAGATGTCGTCCTCGGTCAGCGAGATCAGCCGCCAGGTGCAGGAGTCGGCACGGATCGCGGTCGAGTCCGTCAGCCAGGCGCGGCACACCAATGATCGGGTCGGCGAACTGTCGGAGGCCGCGGCGCGGATCGGTGCGGTGGTCGAACTGATCAACAACATCGCCGGCCAGACCAACCTGCTGGCCCTCAATGCGACGATCGAGGCGGCGCGGGCCGGCGAGGCCGGACGCGGCTTCGCGGTGGTCGCGCAGGAAGTGAAGGCGCTCGCCGAGCAGACCGCGAAGGCGACCGGCGATATCAGTCAGCAGATCGCCGGCATCCAGGCCGGGACCGAGGAGTCGGTCGCTGCGATCCGGCAGATCGGCGTCACCATCGACCGGATGGCGGAGATCGCCTCCACGGTCGCGTCAGCGGTCGAGCAGCAGGGCGCCGCGACCCAGGAAATCGCCCGGAACGTTCAGCAGGCTGCGCACGGCACGATGGAGGTGAGTTCGAACGTCGCCAGCGTGCAGCAGGGGGCGGCGGAGACCGGCTCGGCGGCTTCGCAGGTGCTGTCGGCGGCGCGGGCATTGTCCCAGGACAGTAACCGGTTGAAGGCCGAAGTCAGTCGTTTCCTCGACACGGTCCGGGCAGCCTGAGCGGTGTCGGCTTCGCTCCGATACGGAGGCGCGCCGCCGACTTCGTACTCCTACGTGCCGCAAAATTAACGAGAGCGTAGGCGACGGCCGGATATGGCTGGCAATGGACATAAATTCCGCTTCCGGAGCGGAGGACCGCGACTTTGCGGCCACCGGAAGTTCAGGCAAGAGGCGTAACGCGTATGGACGATCTTCTTCGTGAGTTTTTGACGGAGACTTTCGAGAGCCTGGACACGGTCGACAACCAGTTGGTCCGTTTCGAGCAGGAGCCGAACAACGCGAAGATATTGGACAATATTTTCC